>JBCBUA010000011.1:0-43060 GCA_039818365.1 Pseudomonadota bacterium | reverse complement strand
GGTGTAGCTCAGTTGGTTAGAGTGCCGGCCTGTCACGCCGGAGGTCGCGGGTTCGAGCCCCGTCACTCGCGCCACTCTCTTCAAGATACCGCGGTATCAGGCAGGAGAGGTGGCGATATACCGTGAATGTGCGGGTGTAGCTCAGTTGGTTAGAGTGCCGGCCTGTCACGCCGGAGGTCGCGGGTTCGAGCCCCGTCACTCGCGCCACTCACGGTCCCTTCCCAGTGTCAAAAGTTCAGAGCCTTTATGCGTCCCGAGGGACGGATGTGGTGTCCTTGTGTTCACCGGCTCCCGCGCAATTCTTTCAACTGACCAGAATTTGATCCGAAAAGGCCGGACAGAGCCGGGCTGACGGTTGTTTTGGGCTTGAATCCGATTCTCGTTTTGGCTGGTATTCCAATGTAGGTGCGGCATAATTGCGCTGCGGGAACGCAAAGTTTTACCGCCGGTGCAAACTGGCTAGAATGCAGGTGATGACAGGGGTCGTCGGGAATTTGGTACGAGTGAGGCAAGACTTTGACCACACAGGGGTCTTGCGCTGCAACAAGTCGTAAGATAAGCGTGCGCTCGCATGTTGGTTTCAACGACTGGAGGGTGCAGGTCGACTTGGCGATGTTCCAGGCGACGGGTGAGGACCCTGGCTCAGGATCAGGCTGCGATCCACTCCAGATGCAAGGACGCGAAAGATATGGAAGAACTCTTGCGGGAATATGTCCCGATCGTCGTGTTCATCGGCATTGCGCTCGTTATCGGGCTCGCCCTGCTGATCTCTCCCTTCCTTCTGGCATACAAGAACCCGGACCCGGAAAAACTCTCGGCATATGAATGCGGGTTTAACGCGTTCGACGACGCGCGCATGAAGTTTGATGTCCGGTTTTACCTCGTCGCGATCCTGTTCATCATTTTTGACCTCGAGGTCGCCTTCCTGTTCCCCTGGTCAGCCGTCTTCGGCGAACTTGGCTGGTACGGGTTCTGGTCCATGATGGTCTTTTTGGGCGTTCTGACCGTCGGCTTCATTTACGAATGGAAAAAGGGAGCCTTGGAATGGGACTGACCACGACCGACCCGCTTGTAGCTCCGAAGCCGAAGGGCATCATCGATCCCAACACCGGAAAGCCCGTCGGCGAAGACGACGCGTTCTTCCTGGAAGTGAACAACGAACTCGCCGACAAGGGGTTCCTGGTCACATCCACCGACAACCTGATTCAGTGGGCGCGCACGGGTTCGCTGATGTGGATGACCTTCGGGCTCGCGTGCTGCGCCGTTGAGATGATGCAGATGTCGATGCCGCGCTACGACGCGGAGCGTTTCGGGTTTGCACCGCGTGCATCCCCCCGGCAGTCCGACGTGATGATTGTCGCCGGAACGCTGACAAACAAGATGGCGCCTGCCTTGCGCAAGGTCTACGACCAGATGCCCGAGCCACGCTATGTGATCTCGATGGGATCATGCGCCAATGGCGGCGGCTATTATCATTATTCGTATTCCGTGGTGCGTGGCTGCGATCGCGTGGTTCCGGTCGACATTTATGTTCCGGGCTGCCCTCCCACGGCGGAAGCACTCCTTTACGGTGTCCTGCTTCTGCAGAAGAAAATCCGGCGAACCGGGACGATTGAACGCTAATTAATCCAGCCGCCTGCCGTGGCTGGATTTTGGTGGGCGGGCGTTAAACTCTGTTGCAGAAAACGCCTGATGAGCGAGGTTGAACACGATGGACGAGACGCTAACGGAACTCGCTGAGCATATCGAGCTTGGCCTGGGCGAGTCCCTCGTGTCCTGGCAATTGCAATATGGTGAGCTCACGCTGACCGTAAACGCAACGGACATTCTCGATGTCGTGCGGTTCCTGCGCGACAACAGTTCCTGCAAATTTGTGAATCTGACCGATATCTGCGGGGTGGACTATCCCGCGCGCGAGAAACGGTTCGATCTTGTCTATCACTTCCTGTCGCCTGTCCAGAACCAGCGGATCCGCGTCAAGCTGGCGACTGACGAAAACACGCAGGTGGCATCGCTGACCCCGCTTTTTCCCGGTGCCGAGTGGTTCGAACGCGAAGCGTACGACATGTATGGCATTCTCTTCACCGGCCATCCCGACCTGCGCCGGATCCTGACGGATTACGGTTTCGACGGTCATCCGCTGCGCAAGGACTTCCCGGTCACCGGCTTTGTTGAAGTGCGCTACGACGACGAAAAGAAGCGGGTGGTTTACGAGCCGGTGCGCCTCAACCAGGAAATGCGCACATTCGACTTTCTTTCTCCCTGGGAGGGCACCGACTACGTGCTTCCCGGCGATGAAAAAGCAACGACGAACTAAGGCTGGTCCAGATGGCTGAGGCTCAGGTCAGAAATTTCAATATCAACTTCGGCCCGCAGCATCCGGCGGCGCACGGCGTTCTGCGTCTTGTTCTGGAGCTTGACGGCGAGGTGGTCACCCGTGTCGACCCGCATATCGGGCTTTTGCACCGCGGAACCGAGAAGCTGATCGAACAGAAGACCTATCTTCAGGCCGTGCCTTACTTCGACCGGCTTGACTACGTCGCTCCGATGAACCAGGAGCACGCGTTCGCGATGGCGGTGGAACGGCTGCTCGATATCGAGGTGCCGAAGCGGGGCCAGCTTGTGCGCGTCCTCTATTCCGAAATCGGACGTATCCTGTCGCATCTGTTGAATGTCACGACGCAGGCAATGGATGTCGGCGCGCTCACGCCTCCCTTGTGGGGCTTTGAGCCGCGCGAGGAACTGATGGTCTTCTACGAGCGCGCTTGCGGGGCGCGCATGCATGCGGCCTATGTCCGGCCGGGCGGCGTGCACCAGGATCTGCCGCGCGACCTCCTCGACGATATCTGGGATTTCTGCGATCCGTTCCTGCAGACGCTCGATGATATCGAAGGGCTTTTGACCGACAACCGGATTTTCAAGCAACGCAACGTCGATATCGGCGTTGTCGATCTGGACGACGCCTGGGCCTGGGGCTTTTCCGGCGTCATGGTGCGCGGGTCCGGCGCTGCGTGGGACCTGCGCAAGTCGCAACCCTACGAGTGCTACTCGGACCTGGAATTCGATATCCCGATCGGCAAGAACGGCGACTGTTACGACCGTTACCTGATCCGTATGGAGGAAATGCGCCAGTCCATCCGGATCATGAAGCAATGTCTGGAAAAACTGACCGTCGAGACAGGGCCCGTCTCATCGGTCGACGGCAAGATCGTGCCGCCGAAGCGCGGTGAAATGAAGCGCTCCATGGAAGCGCTGATCCATCACTTCAAACTCTATACCGAAGGCTACCACGTGCCTGCGGGCGAGGTTTACGCCGCCGTTGAAGCGCCGAAGGGCGAATTCGGCGTTTATCTCGTGTCCGATGGAACCAACAAGCCCTACCGGTGCAAGATCAAGGCACCCGGATATGCCCATCTGCAGGCCATGGACTTCCTGTGCCGGGGCCATATGCTCGCCGACGTCTCAGCGGTTCTGGGTTCGATGGATATTGTATTTGGCGAGGTAGACCGCTGATGCGGCTGCGTCGTCAGCAGATTGTGACCTTGGCAGTCAAGTTGCTGGCTGCGGTCAGCACATTAGAACGGGGATGACACCATGGCAGTTCGCCGACTTGCCGCGGAACAACCAGACAGCTTTGAATTCACGCAGGAGAATCTTTCGTGGGCGAAGAAGCTGATCGACCGGTATCCGGCGGGCCGTCAGGCCTCGGCGGTGATCCCGCTTTTGTGGCGCGCCCAGGAGCAGAATGACGGCTGGGTGAGCGAGCCGGCGATCCGCTGTGTTGCCGAACTGCTCGACATGCCGAATATCCGTGTTCTGGAAGTCGCCACCTTCTACACCATGTTCCAGTTGCAACCGGTCGGAAAAAAGGCCCACATCCAGGTGTGTGGAACAACGCCGTGCCAGCTGCGTGGATCGGAAGATCTGATCAAGGTGTGCAAGTCGCGCATTGCCAAGCATATGCACGAGATTTCAGAAGACGGCTTGTTTTCCTGGGAAGAGGTCGAGTGTCTCGGCGCCTGCGTCAACGCGCCGATGGTGCAGATTTTCAAAGACACCTATGAGGATCTGACCCCAGAAAGCTTCGAAAAGCTGATCGACGATATCGCTGCTGGTAACGAAGTCACGCCCGGACCGCAAAATGGCCGCCGCTTCGCGATGGCAGAGGGCGGTCTGACAAGCCTGACCGAACTGGAAGACACCACGGAAGGGACGTTGCCGGTCGCACATGTTGTCGATGGCGCGGAGAAAGCCTCTCATGCCTTCGCTGGCGCGCCGATCAATTCCGGCGGCAATGATTATGACGGTGTGCCGACACCTGCCGAAGATGCGGTCGAGAAGGTGAGAGCGGCCTTCGCTGCGAAGTCCGAGGCGAAGACAGAACCTGTTCTGGCCAAGAAGGCCGAGCCAAAGGCGAAAACGCCTGCAAAGAAAGAAGCTGACGCGCCGAAAGCAGCGGACAGCAAGCCAGCTGCCAAAAAGGCAGCTGCCCCGGTGGACGATGCCAAATCCGACAACGTGGACGAAAAGGCACCGGAAACCCTCTCTGCACCGCGGGACGGCAAAGCGGATGATCTGAAGAAATTGAAGGGTGTAGGGCCGAAACTTGAAGCAACGCTTCATGAGTTGGGCTTCTATCACTTCGACCAGGTCGCCAAGTGGGGACCGGCCGAGGTCGCCTGGGTCGACAGCCGGCTGAAATTCAAGGGCCGCATAGAGCGAGACGGCTGGATCGAGCAGGCCAAGCTGCTTGCCGCCGGCGAGGACACTGAATTTTCCAAGCGCGTGGAAGCCGGTGAAGTGGCCTCCTCGAAAAGCGAAGATTAGGGGGAAAAGATGCTGAAAGATCAGGATCGGATCTTCACCAACATCTACGGTCTGCACGACTGGGGCCTTGATGGCGCCAAGCAGCGCGGCCAGTGGGACAACACCAAGGCGCTTCTCGACAAGGGGCGCGACTGGATCATTCAGGAAATGAAGGATTCCGGTCTGCGCGGCCGTGGCGGCGCGGGCTTTCCGACCGGTCTTAAGTGGTCGTTCATGCCCAAGGAATCCGACGGCCGGCCGGCTTACCTGGTCGTGAATGCGGACGAGTCCGAGCCCGGAACCTGCAAGGACCGGGAAATCCTGCGCCATGACCCGCACACGCTTGTCGAAGGGTGTCTCGTGGCAGGCTTCGCCATGAATGCCGTTGCAGCTTACATCTATGTCCGCGGCGAATTCATCCGCGAGCGCGAGCGCCTGCAGGCGGCGATCGATCAGGCCTATGACGCCGGTCTCATCGGCAAGAACAACAAGAACGGCTACGATTTCGACATCTATGTCCACCACGGTGCCGGGGCCTACATTTGCGGGGAAGAAACCGCGCTTCTGGAAAGTCTGGAGGGCAAGAAGGGCCAGCCGCGCCTGAAACCGCCTTTTCCGGCCAATGTCGGGCTTTATGGTTGCCCGACGACGGTGAACAACGTGGAGTCGATTGCGGTCGCGCCGACGATCCTGCGCCGGGGTGCGGCCTGGTTTTCCGCGCTTGGCCGTCCGAACAACACCGGAACCAAGCTGTTCTGCGTGTCCGGGCACGTCAATCAGCCGGCAACCTTCGAAGAAGAACTGGGTGTTCCATTCTCCGAAATGATCGACAAGCATTGCGGTGGCATCCGTGGCGGCTGGGACAATCTGCTGGCGGTGATCCCGGGCGGGTCATCCGTGCCGTGCTGCACGGCGGATGAAATCAAGGACGCGCCGATGGATTTCGACACCCTGCGGGGCATGGGCTCAGGCCTTGGGACTGCCGCGGTGATCGTCATGGACAAGTCCACGGACATCATCAAGGCCATTGCGCGGCTGTCCTACTTCTACAAGCACGAAAGCTGCGGCCAGTGCACACCGTGCCGGGAAGGGACGGGCTGGATGTGGCGCGTCATGGAACGCATGGTCAAGGGCGAATCCTCCTATGAGGAGATCGACATGCTCTTCAAGGTGACCAAGCAGGTCGAGGGCCATACTATTTGCGCGCTCGGCGACGCGGCAGCGTGGCCGATCCAGGGTTTGATCAAGAATTTCCGGCCTGTCATCGAACAGCGTATCGATGACTATGCCGCCAGGTCGAAGACCTCTTCGACCATGGTGGCGGCTGAGTAAGCGGAACGGGATTTGGAGAGCAACGGATGACGAAGCTCATCATTGATGGCAAGGAAGTGGAAGTTCCGGCGGACTACACGCTGCTGCAGGCCTGTGAAGAGGCGGGCGCTGAAGTTCCCCGTTTCTGCTATCACGACAGGCTGTCGATTGCCGGCAACTGCCGCATGTGTCTCGTCGAAGTCAAAGGCGGGCCGCCGAAACCGACCGCGTCCTGTGCGATGGGTGTCAAGGATCTGCGTCCGGGCCCCAACGGCGAGCCTCCTGTTGTCGAAACCAAGTCCGAAATGGTCAAACAGGCCCGCGAAGGGGTGATGGAGTTCCTGCTCATCAACCACCCGCTGGACTGCCCTATCTGTGACCAGGGTGGCGAGTGCGACCTGCAGGACCAGGCCATGGCCTACGGTGTCGACGGATCCCGCTTTCATGAGAACAAGCGCGCGGTCGAGAACAAGGAAATCGGCCCGCTGATCAAGACGATCATGACGCGTTGCATCCACTGCACACGTTGTGTCCGCTTCACCACCGAAGTGTGTGGTGTGACCGACATGGGTCTGGTCGGGCGCGGTGAGAATGCCGAGATCACGACCTACCTGGAAGCGGCGCTTTCGTCCGAAATGCAGGGAAATGTCGCCGATCTTTGTCCCGTTGGCGCGCTGACCCACAAGCCTTACGAATTTCATGCGCGACCATGGGAGCTGACCAAGACCGAAAGCGTCGATGTCATGGACGCGGTCGGGTCTGCAATCAGGGTCGATTCACGCGGTAAGGAAGTCATGCGCGTGATGCCCCGGCTCAACGAGGACGTCAATGAGGAGTGGATCTCCGACAAGTCGCGTTACATCTGGGATGGCCTGAAAACCCAGCGTCTCGATCGCCCGTATGCACGCAAGGACGGAAAGCTGCAGGCTGTTTCCTGGTCCGAAGCGTTCCAGCTCATTGCGGAGAAGGTCAAGGGCGCGAGCGCGGACAGGATCGGTGCCCTTGCAGGTCAGCTTGCCGGTGTCGAGGACATGTTCGCGCTGAAGAGCCTGATGGGCAAACTCGGTGTTGAAAACATCGACAGCCGCTTTCCGGGATCGCCGCTTCATCCGAAGAACGGGCGCGCCAGCTACATCTTCAATTCGACCATCCAGGGCATTGAAGAGGCCGACGCCATCATGCTGATCGGCACCAATCCGCGTCAGGAAGCGCCGGTGCTGAATGCCCGTATCCGCAAGCGTTGGACACATGGGGATATCCAGATCGGTCTCATCGGCGAGAATGCCGACCTGACCTATCCGGTCACCTATGTGGGTGCGGGACCGGACAGCCTCAAGCAATTTGTCGAGCACGCTCCGGCGAAGGCCGTACGGCCGATGTTCATTGTCGGGCAAGGTGCCTTGAACCGCCCGGACGGTGCGGCGGTGCTGGCAAACATCCTGGCTGCCGCGAAGTCCCTTGGTGTCATCAAGGACGGCTGGAACGGGTTCAATATTCTTCACACCGAGGCTTCGCAGGTCGGTGCGCTCGATATCGGTTTCGTACCGGGTGATGGCGGCAAGGGCACCGGAGCGATGCTGGAAAACGGCGCACTCGATGTTCTGTTTCTGCTCGGGGTTGACGAGGTCGAGGTTCCGGAAGGTGCCTTCGTGGTTTACCAGGGCACCCATGGCGACCGCGGCGCACACCGCGCGGACGTGATCCTGCCGGGGGCGGCCTATACCGAAAAGTCGGCCCTTTACGTGAATACCGAAGGCCGCGTGCAAATGGCTGACCGTGCAGCGTTTCCACCGGGTGACGCGCGCGAGGACTGGGCGATCCTGCGGGCGCTTTCGGCCAATCTCGGCCAGGCACTCGCGTTCGATTCGCTCGCCGAATTGCGCGCGAAACTGTTCGAGGCGCATCCGCACCTGACAGGGATCGACGCGATCGAGGCTGGCGATGCAGGGGATCTGGACAAGCTGGCGGATGCATCTGAGAAGATGGACAGCGCCGGATTTGCCAACGTGATCCGTGACTTTTATTTGACCAATCCGATTGCTCGCGCGTCCAAGACGATGGCCGAGTGCTCGGCGCTCGCGCAATCGCGGGCAGCAGAAGCAGCTGAATAGGGGCAGGGGACCGATATGGCTGATTTCATGACGACCTATGGATGGCCGTTCCTTTGGATCGCCTTCCAAAGCATTTTGCTGATGGTCGTGCTTCTGGTGATCGTTGCCTACATTCTTTATGCGGATCGCAAAATCTGGGCGGCCGTTCAGATCCGCCGCGGTCCGAACGTTGTCGGCCCCTGGGGCTTGCTGCAAAGCTTTGCCGATCTTCTGAAATTCGTGCTCAAGGAGCCGGTGATCCCGGACGGATCCAACAAGATCCTGTTCCTGCTGGCCCCGTTGATTTCGGTTCTGCTGGCGCTGTCAGCCTGGGCGGTCATTCCCGTGGCGGATGGCTGGGTCATTGCCAATATCAATGTCGGCGTGCTCTTCGTGTTCGCGGTCTCGTCCCTTGAGGTCTACGGCGTCATCATTGGCGGTTGGGCGTCCAACTCGAAATACCCGTTCCTGTCGGCACTGCGGTCTGCGGCGCAGATGGTCTCCTATGAAGTCTCCATCGGTTTCGTGATCGTCACGGTTCTGCTGTGCGCGGGAACCCTGAACCTGACCGGTATCGTCGAGGCGCAGCAGACGGGACTTGCGACGATGCTGGGTGTTCCGTGGCTGTCCTTCCTGAACTGGTACTGGCTGCCGCTTTTCCCGATGTTCGTGGTGTTCTTCGTGTCGGCGCTTGCCGAGACGAACCGGCCGCCGTTCGACCTTGCGGAAGCGGAGTCGGAGCTCGTCGCGGGGTTCATGGTCGAATACGGATCGACGCCGTACATGATGTTCATGCTCGGGGAATATGTCGCGATCTGCCTGATGTGCGCCCTGATGACCATCTTCTTCATGGGTGGATGGCTGCCGCCGTTCGATTTTGCACCGTTCACCTGGGTGCCCGGCGTCGTCTGGTTCATTTTGAAGTGCCTTCTCGGGTTCTTCATGTTCGCGATGGTCAAGGCCATGGTGCCGCGCTACCGCTATGACCAGCTGATGCGCCTTGGCTGGAAAGTGTTCCTGCCGCTGTCACTGGCGATGGTCGTCGTTGTCGCCGCGGTCCTGATGGCAACCGGCTGGGCGCCGGGCGCGGCGTGAGCGTGTCGTTTGTCGGTTTGATCGGTGCTGTTGTCGGGCTTTATATCGGCTGGATCGACTACAAGATCCTGAAGGGAATCCTTCAGGCGTCGGAGATGAAGAACAGACAGGCCGGCGGCGACGGTGGCGCCGCTGCCAGGTACAAGGCGCCCCTTGGCGCACTGATTTTTGGAATTCCGATAATCGGCTTCCCGGTTATCGGTTACTGGGCCGCCAGCCAACTGGCTGGCTGATCAAGGAGAGGCAAACGCGATGGGACTTAACCAGGCCGTCAAATCGCTGTTTCTGCAGGAGTTCGTATCGGCATTCTTTTTGGCGATGCGCTACTTCTTCAAACCGAAGCCGACCGTGAACTACCCGTTCGAGAAGGGGCCTGTCAGCCCGCGCTTCCGGGGAGAACATGCGCTGCGCCGGTACCCGAATGGGGAAGAGCGCTGCATCGCATGCAAACTGTGCGAGGCGATCTGCCCCGCGCAGGCAATCACCATCGAGGCCGGGCCGCGCCGCAACGACGGGACACGCCGGACGACCCGATACGATATCGACATGGTCAAGTGCATCTATTGCGGCTTCTGCCAGGAAGCCTGCCCGGTGGATGCGATCGTCGAGGGGCCGAATTTCGAGTTCGCGACGGAAACCCGCGAAGAGCTTTACTACGACAAGGAAAAGCTGCTCGCCAACGGGGACCGCTGGGAGCGCGAAATCGCGCGCAACATTGAAATAGATGCTCCTTACCGTTAGGAGCTAAGCGAACACTCTGGCGCTGGCCCGGCAATCCGGTCGGACCGCGCCTCTACGGCCGGTTCGGCCACACGACAGGCAGGTCTTTGATATGATCCTTAAAGCCCTCTTTTTCTACCTGTTTGCCGGCGTCACGCTGGCGTCCGGGTTAATGGTGATCGCTGCCCGGAACCCGGTCACATCGGTGCTGTTTCTGATCCTGGCCTTCGTGAATTCTGCAGGGCTGTTCGTGTTGCTGGGCGCGGAATACCTGGCCATGCTTCTCGTGGTCGTCTATGTCGGCGCCGTCGCGGTGCTGTTCCTGTTCGTTGTCATGATGCTGGATGTCGACTTCGTCGAACTGCGGCAGGGCTTCCTTCAGTATCTGCCGATCGGCAGTCTGGTCGGCCTGATCCTCATGGTCGAATTGCTGATGGCGCTCGGGGCCTGGTTCATTGCACCCGGTGTGCTCGGCCAAGGCGCGGAACCGACACCCGACCTCGCGCAGACGTCGAATATCGAAGCGATCGGGTCGGTGCTCTACACGAAGTACATCTATTTCTTCCAGGTGGCGGGCCTGGTGCTGCTGGTGGCGATGATCGGGGCGATTGTCCTGACGCTGCGCCACAAGCCAAATGTGAAACGTCAAAGCATTCCGGACCAGGTCGGGCGCACGCGCGAGGCTGCCATCGAGGTCCGCAAGGTGGAGACGGGCAAGGGAATCTGACGCGGGCTTTACGCGTCACTTAAGAATTAGTCCGGAAACCGGCACGCTCCTCCGTGCGGTTCCCGGTTGGGGTAATAGAGGGGAGCACGGCGAGGCGCCCATGGAAATCGGTCTGTCGCATTATCTTTCGGTCGCGGCGATCCTGTTCACAATCGGGATTTTCGGGATCTTTCTGAACAGAAAGAACGTGATTGTCATTCTGATGTCGATCGAACTGCTGCTGCTTTCGGTCAATATCAATTTCGTCGCCTTCTCCTCGTTCCTCGGTGATCTGATGGGACAGATCTTCACGATGCTGGTTCTGACCGTGGCCGCTGCCGAAGCGGCGATCGGGCTGGCGATCCTGGTGGTGTTCCACCGAAACCGCGGCTCCATCGCCGTGGAAGACGTCAACGTGATGAAGGGGTAGGACCTGATGTATTCCGCAATCCTGTTCCTGCCGCTCATCGGCTTCCTGATTGCCGGCCTCTTCGGCCGCGTGATCGGGGACAAGGCCTGTGAGTACATCACAAGCGGCCTCGTCATTCTTGCAGCGATCCTTTCCTGGATCACGTTCTTCGGGTTCTGGCTCGGCGGATCCGAATTGCAGATCGTCGAACTGTTCCGCTGGATGGATGCAGGCGATCTGAAAGTGTCCTGGTCCATTCGTGTGGACACGTTGACAGCCGTCATGCTTGTCGTGGTCAACACGGTGTCTGCGCTCGTGCATGTCTATTCGATCGGCTACATGCATCACGATCCGCACCGCCCGCGTTTCTTTGCCTATTTGTCGCTGTTCACCTTCGCCATGCTGTCGCTGGTAACCGCCGACAACCTGCTTCAGATGTTCTTCGGCTGGGAAGGCGTTGGCCTCGCGTCGTATCTGCTGATCGGGTTCTGGTACAAGAAACCGTCCGCAAACGCGGCGGCGATCAAGGCGTTCGTCGTCAACCGCGTTGGCGACTTCGGCTTCGCGCTCGGCATCTTCGGCGTGTTCTATCTGTTCCAGAGCATCGAGTTCACGACAATCTTCAATGACGCTCCGTCCTTCATCGAGGGCCAGGAGCCGGTCATGACCTTCCTTGGGTACCAGCTCGATCCGCAAGGGGCGATGACCATTGTCTGCCTGCTCCTGTTCATGGGGGCGATGGGCAAGTCCGCGCAGTTCCTGCTGCACACCTGGCTGCCGGACGCGATGGAAGGCCCGACGCCCGTCTCCGCGCTCATCCATGCGGCGACAATGGTGACCGCAGGCGTGTTCATGGTGGCGCGGCTGTCGCCGTTGATGGAGCTGTCGCAAACGGCCCTGACCGTGATCGTCTTCTTCGGTGCAACGACCGCGTTCTTCGCCGCAACCGTTGGCCTCGTGCAGAACGACATCAAGCGTGTGATCGCCTATTCGACCTGTTCGCAGCTCGGCTACATGTTCGTGGCACTCGGCGTCGGTGCCTATTCGATCGGCATCTTCCACCTGTTCACGCACGCCTTCTTCAAGGCGCTCCTGTTCCTGTGTGCCGGTTCCGTGATCCATGCGGTCTCCGACGAACAGGACATGCGCAAGATGGGCGGGCTCAGGAAGCACATTCCGATCACCTACTGGACGATGATGATCGGCACGCTGGCGCTGACCGGCGTCGGGATACCGTTCACGCATATCGGGTTCGCCGGGTTCGTGTCCAAGGACGGGATCATCGAGGCGGCCTTTGCGGGAGCAGGTGGCGAACATGCAAACCCGATGGCTCTCTACGGCTTCTGGCTGACAGTCATCGCCGCCGCGCTGACATCCTTCTACTCCTGGCGCCTGACCTTCATGACCTTCCACGGCAAGCCCCGCGCGCCGGTTGACGTCATGAAACACGTTCATGAATCACCATTGGTGATGACCGTGCCGCTGTTCGTTCTCTCGATCGGCGCGGTTCTTGCCGGCATGGTCTTCTACAACTCGTTCTTTTATTCCGAAGACGCGTATACGGCATTCTGGAACGGGGCCCTGCCTGCTTTCGGCGATCTCCATGTTCTTCATGCGATGCATGACGTCCCAGCATGGGTGAGGGTGTCGCCCTTCGTCATGATGGTGGTTGGCTTCCTCGTCGCGTACCAGTTCTACATCCGGTCGCCGGAGATGCCGAAGAAACTCGCTGAACGGCACCACGGGCTTTACAAGTTCCTTCTCAACAAGTGGTACTTCGACGAAGTGTACGATTTCCTCTTTGTCCGTCCGTCCATGTGGATCGGCCGCGCGCTCTGGAAGAAGGGTGACGGGACCGTGATTGACGGCTTTGGACCTGATGGCATTTCCGCGCGGGTTCAGAACGTCACGTCCTGGGTCGTCCGGCTGCAAACCGGATATCTTTATCACTACGCATTTGCGATGCTGATCGGTGTGGCTGCGCTCATCACCTGGTCGATGTTCACCGGTACTGGCACCGGCGGGGGTGCACACTAATGATCGACTGGCCAATACTGTCCCTCACGACCTTCCTGCCGCTGCTCGGCGTCCTGTTCATTCTGCTTGTGCCGGGCGACGACGAGGGCAGCAAACGCAATATTCGGATGGTTGCGCTGGTCACGACCGGCGTTACGTTCCTGCTGTCGCTGTTTATCTGGGGCAATTTCGACTATGCCAACCCCGGTTTCCAGTTCGTGGAAAACCGCGACTGGCTCGGCGGCGATATCAGCTACAAGATGGGCGTTGACGGAATTTCGGTTCTGTTCGTGATCCTGACGACGTTCCTGATGCCGTTCTGCATTCTCGCCTCCTGGGAGAGTGTTCAGAAGCGGGTCAAGGAATACATGATCGCCTTCCTTGTGCTGGAAACACTGATGATCGGTGTTTTCTGCGCGCTGGATCTCTTCGTCTTCTACATCTTCTTCGAGGCCGGTCTCATTCCGATGTTCCTGATCATCGGTGTCTGGGGCGGAAAGCGCCGCGTCTACGCGTCCTACAAGTTCTTCCTGTATACGCTGCTCGGTTCCGTCCTGATGCTGATCGCGATCATGGCGATGTACTGGGACGCGGGCACGACCGATATCGAGAAACTGCTTGCGCACACATTCCCGAGCGGGATGCAGACCTGGCTCTGGCTGGCATTCTTCGCGTCCTTTGCGGTGAAGATGCCGATGTGGCCGGTGCATACCTGGCTGCCGGATGCGCACGTGGAAGCTCCGACGGCCGGTTCGGTCATCCTGGCGGGTATTCTCCTGAAGCTCGGCGGCTATGGCTTCCTGCGGTTCTCGCTGCCGATGTTCCCGATCGCATCCGACATGTTCGCACCCTTCGTGTTCACGCTGTCGGTGGTCGCGATCATCTACACCTCGCTGGTTGCCCTTGCCCAGGAGGATATCAAGAAGCTGATTGCCTATTCGTCGGTTGCCCACATGGGTTATGTCACCATGGGCATCTTCACGATGACGGAGCAGGGCGTGCAGGGTGGCATCTTCCAGATGCTGTCGCACGGGATTGTCTCCGGTGCGCTCTTCTTGTGCGTGGGCGTGATCTATGACCGGATGCATACGCGCGAGATTTCCGCCTATGGCGGGCTCGTCAACCGGATGCCCAAATACGCGGTTGCGTTCCTCATCTTCACGATGGCCAATGTCGGCCTTCCGGGAACCTCCGGGTTCGTCGGTGAGATCCTGACGCTCATGGGGGCCTTCCAGGTCAATACCTGGGTTGCCTTCTTTGCCACCACCGGAGTGATCTTGTCCGCGGCCTATGCGCTCTATCTCTACCGCCGCGTCGTGTTCGGCGCGCTGGAAAAGGAGAGCCTGAAGTCCATGCTGGATCTGAACCTGAGGGAAAAGGTCATCCTGTTCCCGATGATCATCCTGACCATTTTCTTCGGCTTCTATCCGATGGCGATCCTCGATGTGACGCAGGGATCGGTGGACAATCTCATCAATCAGTACACTGCAGCGCTTGAAGCGGCCGGGGTGACCCAGCACGCAGCCGCCGCTGCGGCGGCACAATAGGTTTCGAGGACGAGACAGAGCTATGTCAGATGTGAGCCAATTGCCAGATCTCATGCCGGTCTTGCCGGAGATCATCCTTGCCGTCGGAGCGATGGTGCTTCTCATGATCGGAGCATTCGGCGGAAAGGGTGTCAGCTACGTCGTCTTCGGCGGGGCCATGGGCCTGCTCGGAACCGGTTTCCTGGTGCTCATGCTCGTGCCGAGTTTCGGAGAAACCTTCGGCGGCTCGTTCGTGCTCGACGATTTCGCCTATCTTCTGAAGCTGCTGGTCCTGGCGGGATCGTTCTTTGCGATCGCCATGTCGTGGGCCTATGCCAAGAGCCAGTCCTTCGATCATTTCGAATATCCGATCCTCATCGTCCTCGCCACACTTGGCATGATGCTGATGCTGTCGGCAAACGACATGATCGCGCTTTACATGGGGCTGGAACTTCAGAGCCTTGCGCTTTACGTGGTCGCGGCGATCAACCGGGACAGCGTCCGGTCCACGGAAGCCGGCCTCAAGTATTTCGTGCTGGGTGCGCTCTCCTCGGGGATGCTGCTCTACGGAATGTCGCTGGTCTACGGCTTCACGGGCCAGATTTCCTTCGCGGCGATTGCCGAGGTGCTGGCACATGACGGCGCGTCGATCGGCCTCGTGATCGGTCTGACCTTCATCCTCGCGGGTCTCGCCTTCAAGATTTCGGCCGTGCCGTTTCACATGTGGACGCCGGATGTCTACGAGGGAGCGCCGACACCGGTCACGGCCTTCCTTGCCGCTGCTCCGAAAGTCGCGGCGATGGGCATGATGGTCCGGATCGTGATCGAGGCTTTTCAGCCGGTCACGAGCGACTGGCAGCAGATTGTTGTGTTCGTGTCGATTGCCTCCATGGCGCTCGGTGCCTTCGCGGCGATCGGACAGCGCAACCTGAAACGGCTGATGGCCTATTCCTCCATTGGCCACATGGGCTATGCCCTTGTCGGGCTTTCCGCAGGCACGCAAACGGGTGTCGAAGGTGTCATCTTCTACATGATCGCCTATCTCGGCATGACGCTCGGTGTGTTCGCCTGCATCCTATCCATGCGGCGCAAGGACGGCATGGTCGAGGAGATCGAAGACCTGTCCGGTTTGTCGCAAACCCACCTGCCGATGGCGATCCTTCTGGCGCTGCTGATGTTCTCGCTTGCCGGAATTCCGCCGCTGGTCGGGTTCTTCGGCAAGTGGTACGTCTTCGTGGCCGCCGTCGAGGCCGGACTTTACCCGCTCGCGATCATCGGCGTTTTGATGTCCGTGGTCGGTGCCTACTATTACCTCCGGATCGTCAAGGTGATGTTCTTTGACGAGCCGGTCGAAGGTTTCGAGGCGATGCCGATGGAATTGCGTGTCGTCCTGGGTCTGTCGAGCGTGTTTGTCGTTCTGTTCTGGCTGGCGCCGGGACAGGTTGTGAATGCTGCAAGCGCAGCGGCACAATCACTGTTCTGACGGGCCTCATGACGCGGGATTTTTCTGAACGTCCGGTGCCTGGTGCGCCGGACTTTCTCTTTGAAGAACTGGACAGTGTCGGCTCGACCAACGCGCTTTGTTTTGAACGGGCCCGGGCCGGACATGGCGGCAATCTCTGGATCCGTGCTGGAGAACAGACACAGGGCCGGGGACGCAGGGGACGCGACTGGTCGTCTCCCGTCGGCAATCTGTTTGCGAGCCTGCTGCTGATCGACCCGAAACCAGCTGACAGGATCGGTGAACTGCCGCTCGTCGCAGCGGTTGCCCTGGCCGATGCAGTTGACAAAGCGGCTGGAACACTCCATCTGGTGCAGCTGAAATGGCCGAATGACCTGCTGGTCGATGGAGCGAAGCTGTCCGGCATACTGCTTGAGGCGGAACTTCTCGCCGATGGCCGTCAGGCGGTCGTTATCGGTTTCGGGGTCAATTGTATCTCCCATCCGCCGCTTACAATGTATCAGGCGACCGATCTCAGGAGCCTGGGATTCAACGTGTCGGCCGAACGCATGTTCGAGGCGCTCGCCCAGTGCCTTTCATCGCAAATTGAGGGCTGGCGGCAACAGGGCGGATTTGAAACAACCCGAAAGAACTGGCTCGATCGGGCAGCCCATCTGGGCAAAGAGATTTCCGTCAAAACGGCCAGAGAAGAAATTTCCGGCATTTTTGCCGATCTGGATGCGCGCGGCCATCTTGTCCTCAAGCAGGATGACGGCGGTGTGCGCACCATCTATGCAGGTGATGTTTTCTTTCCCGGCAAATGAGATCCGGTGAACCGCCTGCTCAAAGGTTTAAAGGAGCAATCCATGGCTTCGGCCAATAAAAACAAAAATGAAATCGTGTTCCTGCCGCTTGGCGGCGTTGGTGAAATTGGGATGAATCTCGGTCTTTACGGCTTTGGTCCGGAAGAAGACCGAACGTGGCTTATCGTTGATTGCGGCGTGAGTTTCGCCGGGCCTGATCTGCCCGGCATCGATGTGATCCTGCCCGATATCAAGTTTCTCGAAGACGAGGTCGACAACATAGCAGGCATGGTCATCACCCATGCGCATGAGGATCACTACGGCGGCATCCTGCACTTGTGGCCGTTTTTGAAGGTACCGGTCTATGCGACCGCGTTTACCGCCGGTCTCCTGGCCGCCAAGGCAGAGAGCGAGCCCGATGCGGAAGAGGTGCCGGTCACGATCGTCAAGCAGGGGGAACGGCACAAGATCGGTCCGTTCGATGTCGAGTTCGTTGCGATGGCGCATTCGATCCCGGAGCCTTGCGCCCTTGCGATCCGGACGCCGGCCGGCCTGGTGCTTCACACGGGCGACTGGAAAATCGATCCGACACCCGGTGTCGGATTGCCGATCGATCTCGACCGCCTTGCGGAAATCGGACGCGAAGGCGTGATGGCGCTCGTGTGCGACAGCACAAATGCGGTCCGTGACGGGATCAGTCCCAGCGAACAGGATGTTGCCGCCGAATTGAAAAAGGTCATTGCCGGGGCCAAGCAGCGTGTCGCCGTAACGACCTTCGCATCCAACGTTGCCCGGATACGGGCCGTCGCCGAAGCTGCCGCCGCCAATGACCGCGACGTTGTCATCGTCGGACGGTCGATGCACCGGGTGATCGCCGTCGCCAGCGAACTCGGCTACATGGACGGGTTGCCGCAATTTCATGACGAAGAAGCGTTCGGATATCTGCCGCGCAACAAGACGGTTCTCCTGTGCACCGGCTCACAGGGCGAAAACCGGGCCGCGCTCGCCCGTATCGCCACGGGAGATCACCGTAACGTCGCCTTGTCGAAAGGCGACACCGTGATCTTTTCCTCGCGCACCATTCCCGGCAACGAGAAGGCCGTTGCCGAGGTGCTCAACAATCTTGCCGACAACGATGTCAGCATCGTCACCGACAAGGACGCGCTCGTGCATGTCTCCGGCCATCCGCGCCGGGGAGAGCTGGAACAGTTATACAAAGTGCTCAACCCGAAAGTCGTGCTTCCCGTTCATGGCGAACCGTTGCATCTTGCCACGCATGCCGCGTTTGCGAAGGAACTGGGCGTTCGGGAAGTGGTGCGCGGCAAGAACGGGGACATCATCCGCCTCAACGCGGGGCGGGCGGCCGTCATCGATGAAGCCCCTTCGGGCATCCTGGTCAAGGACGGACGTGTTCTTGACGACCCGGAGGTGACCGGTGTGAAGGAAAGGCGCAAACTGTCCTTTGCCGGAGCGGCGGTCGTGTCGCTCGTCGTCAATCGGGCAGGGGACCTGCTGAGCGATCCTGACGTTGCCCTGCTCGGCTTGCCGGATACCGATGACGATGGTGAGCCGATGGAGGATATCGTCATCAAGGCCATCGTCGGTGCCGTGACAAGTATTCCGAAGGCGCGGCGCAAGGACAAGGACCTGGTCGGGGAAGCAGCGCGGCGCGCGGCACGTTCCGAAATATTGGACGCGTGGGGCAAAAAGACGCTCTGCAAGGTTATGGTGACCCAACTATAATCTGGTGCGTAGTCCACGGGGACTGTGCTTGCGTGAAGGAACTGAAATGATCGGACGACTGAACCACGTTGCCATTGCGGTCTCGGATATCGAGGCGGCGACAGCCGTTTATCGCGATACGCTCGGCGCTGAAGTTTCGGCAAAGGAAGAACAGCCTGATCACGGCGTGAGCACCGTTTTCATCAATCTTCCGAACACCAAGATCGAACTTCTCGAACCCCTGGGCGAGAATTCACCGATCGCGAAGTTTCTGGAAAAGAACCCCTCGGGGGGCATTCATCATGTCTGTTATGAGGTCGATGACATCATTGCCGCGCGCGACAAGCTCGTCTCTGACGGCGCGAGAGTGCTCGGCGACGGCGAACCGAAGATCGGTGCACATGGCAAGCCTGTCCTGTTTCTGCACCCGAAAGACTTTCTCGGCACGCTGACCGAGCTGGAAGAGGCTTAAGCCATGTCGGTTGCGTTTGGCCTTGCCATCTTTTTCATGATCTGGTGGATCATCCTTTTTGCGATTCTCCCGTTCGGCCTTCACCGGACCCAGGAAGAAGCCGGGGAGGTGGTGCCCGGCAGTGAACCGAGCGCGCCGCACAAACCGCAGTTTTTGAAAGTCATCGTGCTGACGACGCTGATCGCGTCCGTGGTTTTCTGTGCCTATCTTGCGCTGCGCCAGTCCGGGTTCGGGCTTGATGACATTCCGTTGTTCAGGCCGCCCAGCACGCGAACAGGGTAGTCGCTCGCTCCGGCGTTGTTTTCGATCGCATTGCAGGTCTCAAAAAAAAACGGCCCTCCAGGAGAGGGCCGATTGTTCGACGTGGTGTCTGGCTCTGGTTTTACCGGTCTCTTCTTCTACGCATTCCCATGAAGCCCAGCAGCCCCAATCCTCCGGCCAGAAGCGGCAGAGCGGCCGGGACCGGAACAGGTGTTGCACCATAGAGAATGTCGATCGAGGTGGACGCCAGCGTATTGCCATTCAACGCGGCGGACAGGTTGATGGTGTAGAGACCCTCGGCCTGCGGATCGACAATTCCGGGGAAGAGCGTGCTGAATCCAAGGTTCCAGGAATTCTGTGCGACATTGTAGGTGCCGACAATGGCGGAATAGAGCAGAAGGTTCGAAACGCCGGCTCCGTTTGCCGTCGAGTTGTTCCCCAGTGCATGATCCGCAAAAAGCTGATTGATCGGGTCGAAAGACTGGAAACTCGTTCCCGCTCCCGGATCCACGTCAACCTCCAGAAGATATGTCAGGTCAGTCAAATTACGCGATCCGGTGCCCGAAACATCCGAGTTGATCGACCATTCGAAGTTGAACGCCGACCGGTTTGCAGGCGCGTTGCTGGACGCAGGCGAGAACGTGTATGTGCGGTCGCCATCGTAGTTGAACGTGTTTTCAGGCAGACCTGCACTGTTGTACCTGACCTTGCCGCGCAGCCCCAGTTCAACGTTGTTGGTGTTCACACCCGTGAAGGAACCATTTGCGTTGCCGCTGCCGAAGATGACGTCAGGTGTGACCAGGCCCGTGCCATTGACAGGGCCCGCCAGGGCAGGTGCACTCATAAGCATGCCAAGGGTTGCCACGGCAGCCGGTTTCAAAAGATTGCGGATCATCTATTCCCCCACGATGTCAAAAATATCAATCTAATCTAGATACGATCTATAGATAAATTATGACAGGCGTCAACTCCTGGTTAACCATGATGGCGCGCTTGCACGAATAAAGCGCAGCCGCATTTTCTATGGTGAGGTTGTGGAAGCAGGTGAGGTGGGGCTGCAATTTGCCGGCGGCCTGTTCGAACCGATCTCACCAAAAAAGAAAAAGGCAGAGCGAGCTCTGCCTTTGATGAGTTCCGCGTCTAAACTGACCCCCGTTCCCTGGCCGGTCGTTTTACAACCTGGCTGGGCGGCTGCGGATCTTGCGATGCGCCAGAAGGTCCTTCCTCCCAAGACTCAGACCGCGATGTCCTTGAGCATCCTAGCATTTCTGCTGAAGCATCTTGTTGTTATTGAAATGGAACCTACCGGAACAATTCACGCTTGTCACCTGTTTGTCGTAAAGAGCCTATTTTTTTTGCTTGCCTAATTCATCTACATGGAAATTGGTTCACCAGTTGCTTCAACAGGCTGATCAATTGAGGGGTCAAATCGACTGAACCGCCATGGTTTTGTCCATTCGATAAAGCAAAGATTGCAAAAGCGGGTGCGGTTCAGCCAAGGGACTTGTTTTTAGGCGCGGCATGCGGTTTGACTGCGCATAATTCGAGCTATCCGCCAATTCGAGAGAACATAATGCGTCTGTCCAGATACTTTCTGCCGATCCTGAAAGAGACACCCAAAGAGGCCGAGATCGTCTCTCACCGCCTGATGCTGCGCGCAGGCATGATCCGGCAGCAGTCTGCCGGCATCTATTCCTGGCTGCCACTTGGTTTGAAAGTGCTGCGCAAGATCGAACGCATCGTCGAGGAAGAACAGGCGCGTGCAGGTGCCATACAACTGCTGATGCCGACGATCCAGTCCGCCGATCTGTGGCGCGAGAGCGGCCGCTATGATGCGTATGGAAAGGAAATGCTGCGCATTACCGACCGGCACGAGCGCGACATGCTGTTCGGGCCGACCAACGAGGAGATGATAACCGACATCTTCCGCGGTTACGTGCGATCCTACAAGGATCTGCCTTTGAACCTCTATCACATTCAATGGAAGTTCCGCGACGAAGTGCGTCCGCGATTCGGGGTCATGCGGGGACGTGAATTCCTGATGAAGGATGCCTATTCCTTCGATCTCGACAAAGAATCGGCACGGCATGCTTATAACCGCATGTTCGTGGCCTATCTGCGGACCTTCGACCGCATGGGGCTGAAGGCAATCCCGATGAAGGCCGAGACCGGTCCGATCGGCGGTGACATGAGCCACGAGTTCATCATTCTCGCCGAAACGGGCGAAAGCGAAGTCTTCTGTGACAAGTCCTTGCTGGAGATGCCGATACCGGAAGAAGGAACCGACTTCTTCTCGGATCTCACGCCGATCGTGACACAATGGACGACGCCTTATGCGGCGACGGACGAGATGCATGACGCGGCTGCGTTCGAAACGCTGGCCGAAGCCGATCGCGTTTCCGCGCGCGGTATTGAAGTCGGACATATCTTCTATTTCGGCACCAAATACTCCGATGCGATGGGGGCGAAGGTTGCGACAGCCGAAGGCACCGAAGTGCCCGTTCACATGGGATCCTATGGTGTCGGGGTGTCCCGCCTTCTTGGTGCCCTGATTGAGGCGAATCATGACGAAAATGGAATCATCTGGCCGAAGTCCGTCGCGCCGTTCGATGCCGGACTGGTCAATCTGAAGCCGGGTGACGATCTGACCGACACCGTGTCGGAAGACCTTTATGCCAAACTCGCAGCCGCCGGCCTGGCCGTCCTTTACGACGACACAGACGCACGCGCGGGGGCGAAATTCGCCACGATGGACCTGATCGGTCTTCCCTACCAGGTGGTTGCGGGGCCGAGGGGGCTGAAGGACGGGCTTCTGGAAGTGAAGGAACGCTCAACTGGGGAAAAGGAAATGATGACCCCGGAAGCAGCGCTCAACAAGCTGACGTCGGCATTGACGGACTGAACGGGGGCGGTGATCCTTTGATCGGGGATTCGGTCGCATTCTTCGCGACCGGCGGGCATTGCTGAAGTGGATTGGACATGACGACAGCAGACACGGCGGATGTTGGCGAAAGCCAGACGGCAGCAGCTCCGACCCGGCCTTTCTCCACCTTCGAATGGATGATCGCAGGCCGCTACCTTCGGTCAAGACGGCGCGAGACCTTCATTTCAGTGATCGCCGGGTTTTCGTTCGCCGGGATCATGCTCGGCGTTGCCACGCTGATCATCGTCATGGCCGTGATGAACGGCTTCCGGTCCGAGCTTCTCGACAAGATCCTCGGCATCAACGGTCACATGCTGGTTCAGCCGATCGACATGCCGCTCAATGACTATGATGCGGTTTCGGAGCGGCTGGAGGGCGTTCCCGATGTGGTGGCGGCGTTTCCGTTTATCGAGGGCCAGGCCCTCGTGTCCGGACCTGCCGGCAATCTGGGCGCACTGGTGCGCGGCGTCTACGAAAGCGATCTGCGCCGGATGCCGCTTGTTGCGGACAATATCAGCCCGGGCACGATTGACGGATTTGATGCAGGCGAGGGGGTCGTCATCGGCACCCGGATGGCACAGCAGCTTGGTCTCACTGTCGGGGACAACATCACGATCATTTCGCCAAGGGGCAGCGTCACACCGATGGGGGTCACGCCGCGTGTCAAGGCCTATCCGGTCTCAGCGATATTCGAGATCGGCATGAGCGAATACGACGCGACCTTCCTGTTCATGCCGCTGGAAGAGGCGCAGGCCTATTTCAACATGGGCGACCGCGCTACCGGGATCGAGATCTATGTGGTCGATCCTGACAATGTCGGCGTGATGCGCAACGCGCTTGAAGAGGGCGCGGCGCGGCCGACGCTGGTCACGGACTGGACACAGCGCAACGCGACATTCTTTTCGGCGCTGGAGGTTGAACGCAACGTGATGTTCATCATCCTGACGCTGATCGTTCTCGTCGCCGCGCTGAACATCATTTCCGGTTTGATCATGCTCGTGAAGGACAAGGGCAGGGACATCGCCATCCTGCGCACCATGGGCGCAACCAGAGGCGCCATCATGCGGATTTTCCTGATCACGGGCGCAAGTATCGGCTGTGTCGGCACGATTGCAGGGTTTTTCCTGGGGCTGATCGTATGTCTCAACATCGAGAGCATCCGGCAGTTTGTTTCCTGGCTTACGTCGACGCAGCTCTTCGATCCGACGCTCTATTTCCTGTCCAAGCTTCCGGCCGAAATAGACAGCGGCGAAACGATCACGGTGTTGCTGATGGCGCTTGCGCTGTCTCTGCTGGCAACGCTCTACCCGGCGTGGCGTGCGGCCCGTCTCGATCCTGTCGAAGCGCTCAGATATGAGTGAGGAACCGGACATGGACATGGCCGTGAACACAGACCCGGGGATCCATGCCGCGCCTGCGGCTCTGGAACTTTCCGGCATCGTCAGGAGCTTCGACGAAGGCGAGAAGAAGCTGCATATCCTCAAGGGTGCCAATCTGCGCATCGAAGCGGGTGAAATGGTCGCGCTCGTGGCGCCTTCGGGGACTGGCAAGTCGACCTTGCTGCATCTTGCAGGCCTGCTGGAGCGCCCCGACGAGGGAGATGTTTTTCTCGGCCCGGTCAACTGCTCGGACCTGTCCGATGACGAGCGAACGGCGATCAGGCGCAACGACATCGGTTTCGTCTATCAGTTTCATCATCTCTTGCCGGAGTTCACCGCGCAGGAAAATGTCATGATGCCGCAAATGATCCGCGGACTTTCAAAGAGTGTTGCCGCGGAGCGGGCCGATGAACTGCTGGCCTACCTGCGGCTTGGCGACAGGGGCAGCCACAGGCCGTCCGAACTTTCAGGCGGTGAACAGCAGAGGGTTGCGGTGGCACGGGCGGTTGCGAACGCGCCGCGGATCCTGTTGCTCGACGAGCCCACGGGCAATCTTGATCCGAACACGGCGAATTATGTCTTCGACGCGCTGTCAGCGCTGGTTCGCGCTTCGGGGGTGGCAACGCTGTTCGCGACGCATAACCTTGAACTGGCCGGTCGCATGGACCGCGCGATCACGCTGGAAGACGGTTTGGTGAAAGACCTCAAGACGATTGGCTAACGATCGCGGCCACGCCGTTCCGCCGGATTTGCGCGCTTGAGAACAAATCAAAAACGTAGTGTTTAAAAATGTGGCACACATGTGGCGAGGTATGGGAACAAAAAGAGCTTGCAATGGGAACAAAAATAGAACATAGTCTTGTCATTCAAGGGTAAGACATTGGAGGACGTTATGATCCATATCGCTCGTGATTTTGCAGCTTTTGCTTCCCTGGTCTGTTTTTGCACAACGCTTGCCGTCTGGGGTGATGTCCTTTTCGCCGCTGCCTGATTGTTGCGGAAGGCAAACGGATTGCACCGGTTAAGGCCGGTGCATTGACGGGTTGTCTGTCTTCAGAAGATAAACGCCATGTGCCGGCGAAGAAGAACGGGCACAACTCGGACAGCGTCTCGACAGCAGAAGAAAGACGCGATTGACTAGGCTCTGATTCCAGCAGCAGAAAAGAGCTTTGGCATGTCCGCGACAGAAGGTCGATCCGAACAGTCTGAAAACACGTCAGGAGTGCACGGATCCGGCTCGAACGGCCCCGGTTACGTGCACCTGAGGGTGCACTCCGCGCTGTCACTGCTTGAGGGTGCCCTGCCGATCAAGAAACTTCTTGAATTGGCCAAACAAGACGACCAGCCGGCGCTCGCCATTGCGGATACGAACAATCTGTTCGGTGCTCAGGAGTTTTCCGCGAAAGCCTGGGGCGCGGGCATCCAGCCAATTACCGCATGTCAGCTTTCCATTTTCTTCGATGACGGACTTGATGGTGCACGCCGGGGCGAGCTGCCGCTCGCCGATGTTGTCCTGATTGCGATGACCGAGGTTGGCTATGGCAATCTCATGGAACTGACGTCACGGGCCTTTCTCGATACGGAAACCGGACTGAAGCCGCATGTCTCCGCCGACTATCTGTTTGCGAAATCGGAAGACCTGATTGTTCTGACCGGCGGACATCTCGGTCCGGTCGGGGCGGCGCTGTTGCACGGGCAGAAACCGATCGCACGAAGCCGGCTTCAGATGCTTTCCCAGGCCTTTGCCGACCGCTGCTATGTCGAGCTCCAGCGGCATGGACTGGAAGAACAGCGCAAGACCGAAGACGCGTTTCTGGAACTGGCCTATGAGTACGGACTGCCGGTCGTTGCGACCAACGAGGCTTTCTTTGCCAAGCGGGAAGACTATGAGGCCCATGATGCGCTGATCTGTATTTCCGAAGGCCGCGTTCTCATCGAGGAAGACCGCAGACGCCTGACACCGGAGCACTATTTCAAAAGCCGCGCGGAAATGTGTGCTCTCTTTTCCGATTTGCCCGAAGCCCTCGCTTCAACCATCGAAATCGCGCGACGGTGCAGCTTCCGGCCCGAGCGCCGGGCGCCGATCCTGCCGCGTTTCGCCGGGGCGGATGCGGATCCGGACAGTGCCGAACAGGCCGAGGCGGACGAGCTTAAGCGTCAGGCGAGGGAAGGGCTGCGTGCGCGCCTCGACGAACATGGTCTGGCCCCGGGACTGGAAGAGAAGGATTACTGGGAACGCCTGGATTACGAGACCGGCATCATCGAACGGATGAAGTTTCCGGGATACTTCCTGATCGTTGCCGATTTCATCAAGTGGGCGAAGGCAAAGGACATTCCGGTTGGTCCCGGCCGCGGCTCGGGTGCCGGTTCGCTGGTCGCGTGGTCGCTGACCATTACCGATCTTGATCCGATGCGGTTTTCGCTGCTCTTCGAACGCTTTCTCAATCCCGAACGCGTTTCGATGCCCGACTTCGATATCGATTTCTGCCAGAGCAGGCGCGAGGAAGTCATCCGGTACGTTCAGGAAAAGTACGGGCGTCAGCAGGTTGCACAGATCATCACTTTCGGATCGCTGCAGGCGCGCGCGGTCCTCAGGGATGTGGGCCGCGTGCTCCAGATGCCGTATGGACAGGTTGACCGTCTCTGCAAGCTGGTCCCTGCGAACCCGGCCAATCCGGTGACCCTTGCGCAGGCGATCGCCGACGAACCGCGCCTGAGCGAGGCGGCGCGGGAAGAGGAGATCGTCGAAAGACTGCTTTCCATGGCGCAGAAACTGGAGGGGCTTTACAGGCACGCGTCCACGCACGCCGCCGGCGTTGTGATCGGGGACCGCCCGCTGGAGCAGCTGGTTCCTCTTTATCGCGATCCGCGTTCGGACATGCCCGTCGCCCAGTTCAACATGAAGATGGTCGAGGATGCCGGACTGGTCAAATTCGACTTTCTTGGCCTGAAAACGCTGACCGTGATCGATACCGCCGTTGCCCTGATCGAGCGGCGCGGCGTCACCGTCGACGTCGCCGGACTTCCGATTGACGATACCAGCACCTACGAGCTACTCGCGCGTGGTGAAACCTTCGGCGTTTTCCAGCTGGAAAGTCAGGGCATGCGCAGGGCCATTGCCGGCATGAAGCCGGACCGGTTCGAGGACATCATCGCGCTGGTTGCGCTCTACCGCCCCGGACCGATGGAGAACATTCCCGTCTACAACGCCGTCAAACACGGCGAACAGGATCCGGACTGCCTGCATCCTCTGCTCGAACCGATCCTGATGGAGACGAACGGGATCATCGTCTACCAGGAACAGGTCATGCAGATCGCGCAGGTCCTGTCCGGCTATTCGCTCGGCGAGGCGGACTTGCTGCGGCGCGCGATGGGCAAGAAGATCGCCGCGGAAATGGAAGTGCAAAGGGCCCGTTTCGTGGATGGTGCGGTCGAGCGCGGCATCAAAAAGGCACAGGCCGGAACGATCTTCGATCTCGTGGCCAAATTCGCGAATTACGGCTTCAACAAATCGCATGCCGCCGCCTACGCGCTTGTTTCCTATCACACGGCATGGCTCAAGGCGAACCACCCGGTCGAGTTCATGGCCGCCTCGATGACGCTTGATCTCGGTAACACCGACAAGCTTGGCGATTTCCGCCAGGAAGCGCGGCGCATGAAGATTGACATCGTGCCCCCGTCCATCAACCGGAGCGGCGTGGTGTTCGATGTGTCGGACGGGCAGATCCTTTACGCAATGGGTGCGATCAAGGGCGTCGGCGAACAGGCTGTGGAACATATCGTCGAAGTGCGGGGAGACACCCCGTTCAAGAGCCTTGGCGACTTTGCCCGCCGGATCTCGCCGAAATTCCTCAACAAACGAACCCTGGAGAACCTTGTTGCCGCCGGTGCGTTCGATGAACTCGAGCCGGACCGGGCGCGTGTCTTTGAGGGCATTGACCGTATCATGGGACTGGCCCAACGGACTGAAGAGAACAGAACGCTGGGACAGGACGAGTTGTTCGGCGGAAGCGACAGCGAAGAACCCTTGCAGCTTGACGAGGTGCTCAGCTGGACCAATGACCAGAAACTGCAGCGCGAGCATGCGGCGATCGGGTTCTACCTTTCGGCGCACCCGATCGACGAATATGCGAAGGTGCTTGAAAAGATGCGAGCGCAGCCCTGGACCCAGTTCGCAGAAGCCGTGAAGCAAGGCGCGTCACACGGGCGGTTGGCAGGCACCGTCATTTCCCTTCAGGAGCGCAAGACGCGCACCGGAACCCGAATGGGGATCGCACGTCTTTCCGATGCGAGCGGCCAATACGAAGCCCTCCTGTTTCGCGAAAAGCTCGAGCAGTTCCGGGACGTGTTGCAGCCGGGGCGGTCGGTTGTCGTTCTCGTCGGCGCGGACATGAGGGACGAGGAACCGTCGCTGCGTGTCGAACAGGTCGACCCGATCGACAAGGTTGCGGCGCGTCTTCAAAAAAGCATGCGTGTGTTCGTTCGCGACGAGCGTCCGATACAGAGCCTTGCGAGACAGCTCACCGTCAGGGGCGAGGGAGACGTGACGGTGATCGTGCTTCTGGAAAACGGATCGCGTGAGGTTGAAGTGAAACTGCCGGGCCGGTTCAGGCTGTCGCCGGAAATTGCCGGTGCCCTCAAGGCCGTGCCCGGTGTGACGGATGTGCAGATGGCCTGATGCCCTGTCGCCTGCAAGTTGGGCACGGGTCCTGGTCCCCGACCTGTGCCAGGCCAATGCACCTGGCAGGCGGGCACCTGCCCGCCGGTGCCGATTGCAGGTTTTGAATTGGGCCATTAAGAAAGACTGAAATAAAAAGAAGATAATTTTATGAAATTTTATATTGTGATTTCTTAATGTTTTGAACGTGAGAAAATATCTTCGGAGACTGTTAATAGTACTGGGATTTTTCCTTTGTATTTGCTTATCGTTTTTTTCTTTTGCATGTATTCTTCGTTCCAATAATCATGATCTGTGCTGGGACTATGCAAATTGTGGACGAAACTCGCTAGGATATTTGTACTCCTTGTATCCCTTGGCGCGGGTTATCAGGCGTTTCATTTTGTCAAGGATACGGAAGTGGCCGTGGCGGCGCCGCCGCCACCCCCGCCTGTCGAGCACGCCGAGGTGCTTGTTGCCGCGAAAGATATCCCCCAGGGCGGTAAGATTTCGGACCGGGACTTTGCCTGGGTTGAATGGCCGAAGGATGCTGTTCCGCGCGGCGTCATGACCAAGGCGAAGGGGGCAAAGGCAAGCCAGGATGTGATCGGCAGCATCGCCAGGACCGCAATTTTTTCGGGCGAACCGATCCGTGGCGAGCGGCTGATCCAGACCGACAAGGGATACATGGCCACCATGCTGCCGAAAGGAAAACGCGCGATTGCGGTCCTTGTCGGTCAGGAAACCTCCGCTGGCGGATTTATCCTGCCGGGCGACAAGGTCGATCTCATTCTGACTCGCGAGCTTGAAGGTGTCGGTGTGACCAGCGAAACCATTCTGGAGAACATTCGTGTTCTTGCAATCGACGGCACCACGGCCGGTGAACAGGATGGCAAAAACCTTCCCCCCAACAGAACCGCAACGCTTGAACTGACCCTGTTCCAATCCGAAGTGGTGGTTCAGGCGCAGCAAGTGGGATCTCTTGCGCTTGCGCTGCGCAGCGTGGAAGATTCGGCTGAAAATGCCGAAGTCACCGAGCGCCAGCGGGCCCAGATCTTCGTGCGGGTCAATCCTGATCACTGGTCAGTCGGTTCGGCGCAGGGCGGCAGCCTGGACTAGACCTCTCAATCTTGCGATCTCTTCCCGTACTCCCAGGAGGGTGTGTGGCTTTTGCAGCCATGTTCCGGACCTCAACCATTCAAACAGCTGTCCGGCCTTTGTTTGCCAAGGAAACCTTCGGTCTCCGGGTGTCTGTCGGGATCGATCGAAGTTGGAAAGAAAAGCGGGTTTTGGTCTTGAAATAAATTTCGCCGCCAACTATAAGGCGCGCATTCCACACGCAAGGGGCGGAACCTGAGCTTATCGGGGTCCATCCGGTGGCCGACGGGAGACTTCCTCCGGCCCATACTCCTCTTGCGGAGGTTAAACCGGAAAACTCAGGAGATTAAGGGCCATGGCTTTGCCCGATTTCACCATGCGTCAGCTGCTCGAAGCCGGCGTCCACTTTGGTCACCAGAAACACCGTTGGAACCCGCGCATGGGTCAGTACATCTTTGGTGTGCGCAACGATGTTCACATCATGGATCTGTCGCAGACGGTGCCGCTCTTGCACCAGGCGCTGAAGGCTGTTTCCGACACTGTCGCCGGCGGTGGCCGCGTTCTGATCGTCGGCACCAAGCGTCAGGCGCAGCAGCCGATCGCGGAAGCCGCGCGCCGCTGCGGCCAGTATTACGTCAATCATCGCTGGCTCGGCGGCATGCTGACGAACTGGAAAACCATTTCCCAGTCGATCCAGCGTCTTCGCAAGCTGGAAGAAACCCTGTCTTCGGATGCGGCAAACGCCCTGACGAAGAAAGAGCGCCTGTTCATGGACCGTGAGCGCGAGAAGCTCGAGCGGAACCTGGGCGGCATCAAGGACATGGGCGGTATTCCGGACCTTATTTTCGTCGTCGACACGAACCGTGAGGCAATCGCGATCCAGGAAGCACGCCGTCTTGGTATTCCGGTCGCTGCAATCCTCGACTCCAACTCCAATCCGGACGGGATCACCTATCCGGTGCCGGGCAACGACGATGCCGGCCGTGCGATTTCGCTTTACTGCGATCTGATCGCGCGTGCTGCGATCGACGGGATCTCCCGTGCGCAGGGCGCAGCCGGTATGGATCTCGGCGCGTCTGAAGAAGCACCGGTCGAAGAGGCTTTGGTCGAGGCAGCGGAAGAAGCTGCACCGGCTGAGGAAGCTGCGGCAGCAGAAGAAGCGGCTCCGGCTGCGGAAGAGGCTCCGGTTGCTGAAGAAGCTTCGACTGAAGGTGAACCGGCTGCGGCGCAAGCCTGATCCGGACCTGCCGCGCTCCCTCGCGGCAGATCACATGTTGAATTCGCAAGGCGGGCTGCACTTTGTTGCAGTCCCGTCATAAAGATGCGGGCAGCCATCGGCTAAACCGTGTCTTATCTGAAACCCCCCATCCACGAGGCAATCGATGAGCATTACCGCTGCGATGGTAAAAGAGCTCCGTGAGAAATCCGGCGCTGGCATGATGGACTGCAAGACCGCTTTGAATGAATCTGGCGGTGACATGGAGGCGGCTGTCGACTGGCTGCGCACCAAGGGCCTGGCGAAGGCCGCAAAGAAAGCCGGACGCGTTGCCGCCGAAGGTCTTGTTGGTGTCGCAACCGATGGCACCAAGGCCGCCGTGATCGAGCTGAATTCCGAGACCGACTTTGTTGCGCGCAACGAAGGCTTCCAGGAATTGGTTGCCAAGGTTGCCAAGGTCGCGACCACGACCGACGGCTCGGTTGAAGCGCTGGCTGCCGCCGACCTTGACGGCAAGTCCGTTGCAGATGCGATCACCGACGCAATTGCGACCATTGGCGAGAATATGACGCTTCGCCGTTCCGCGCTGCTCGCGGTCAACGAAGGCGTCGTTTCGACATATGTCCACGGCAAGGTTGCCGAGGGACTTGGCAAGATCGGCGTGCTGGTCGCGCTTGAATCTTCGGCAGACGCTGCAAAGCTTGACGGTCTCGGCCGTCAGATCGCGATGCATGTTGCGGCAACGAGCCCTCTTGCCCTTAACACGGAAGAGCTGGACCCGACCGTCGTTGAACGTGAGAAGGCTGTCTTCTCCGAGCAGGCGCGCGAGTCCGGAAAACCTGACAACATCATCGAAAAGATGGTGGAAGGACGTTTGCGCAAATTCTACGAGGAAGTTACCCTCGTGAAACAGGCCTTTGTCATCAATCCGGATCAGACGGTTGAGCAGGCTGTTGAGGCGCTTGCAAAAGAACTCGGGACCGAAGTCAAACTCACCGGTTTCGTCCGCCTTGCACTTGGCGAGGGGATCGAGAAGGAAGAGCAGGACTTCGCCGCGGAGGTGGCGGCAGCCACCGGGCAGTAAGCTCAGGAAAGCGCCGGTTAGACCGGCGCTTTTTTTTTAGAAAGACAATTCTAAGCCAGGTGAACCCATGACGAATTCTTTGCGTTGGAAACGGATCCTTCTGAAACTCTCCGGCGAGGCCCTGATGGGATCGCAGGCTTTTGGAATTGACCCGGCCATTGTGCAGAGGATCGCGAAGGAAATCGCCGATGCCGTGGCTCTGGGGGCCCAGGTCGGCGTTGTCGTCGGCGGCGGTAACATCTTCAGGGGCGTTGCTGTTGCGGCGAAAGGCGGCAACAGGGTCACGGGCGACCACATGGGTATGCTCGCCACCATCATGAACAGCCTGACCCTTGCCGATGCCCTGAGACGTCTGAAGGTCAATGCGCGTGTCCTTTCGGCGGTCGCCGTTCCCTCGATCTGCGAGACGTTCTCTCAGCGCGTTGCCGACCGCTACATGGAAGACGGCGATGTGATCATTTTTGCCGGCGGCACGGGAAACCCTTTCTTCACGACCGACAGCGGGGCGGCGCTGCGGGCGGCCGAGATGAAGTGCGACGCGTTCCTGAAGGGAACACAAGTGGACGGTGTCTACTCGGACGATCCGAAGGAAAACCCGGACGCCGAACGGTATGTCACGCTGGGGTACGAAGAAGTCATCACGCGTAATCTGAAAGTCATGGATACGACGGCGATCGCTCTGGCCCGTGACAACTCCATCCCGGTCATCGTTTTTTCAATTCATACCCCAGGTGCACTTGTCAGCGTCCTTCAGGAAACGGGCACTTACACAGTCGTGGGTGACTGACACTTTTCAGCCTGATCTTGTCTTCAAGCTCTTGTGTTTCAGCGCGTTTGTGCCATGTTGGCGCGCGCTGAGACTCCATTTAGCCACGCATAAAACAACAGTGAGGACAAAATGTCGGTAGAAGGTGTCGATCTGGACGATTTGAAGCGTCGCATGCAAGGTGCTCTCTCGGTGCTGAAAACTGATTTCGCAGGCCTTCGTACAGGCCGCGCCTCAGCGTCCATGCTGGACCCCGTATCCGTCGATGCCTACGGCCAGGCGATGCCGATCAACCAGGTGGCCACCGTGTCCGTTCCCGAACCGCGCATGGTCGCGGTTCAGGTGTGGGACAAGAGCATGGTCGCCGCAGTTGAAAAGGCGATCAGGGAATCAAATCTCGGATTGAACCCGGTGGTCGATGGCCAGTTGCTGCGCCTGCCCATTCCCGAACTCAATCAGGAACGCCGCCAGGAACTCATCAAGGTTGCCCACAAGTATGCCGAACAGGCGAAAGTCGCGATCAGGCACGTGCGCCGGGACGGCATGGACGACGCCAAGAAGGCCGAAAAAGACGGCGAGATCTCCCAGGATGACAGCCGGGCCGCGTCGGACGAAGTCCAGAAACTGACCGATCAGATGATCGGGGAGGTCGACAGCATGCTGGAAAGAAAAGAACAGGAAATTTCTCAGGTCTAAGCGGTGATTGGACCTGTGAGCAGGGGGAGCCTATGAGCGTCAGCCCGAACCCGCAAGCCCCGGCAGAACGCGGCCCGATCAGAACGTTGCCCGAACATGTGGCCTTTATCATGGACGGCAACGGTCGTTGGGCAACGGCACGCGGACTGCCGCGGACCGAAGGACATCGTCACGGCCTTGAAGCCCTCAGGAAGACGATCAGGCACGCGGGAAAAGTCGGTATCAAGGTTGTCACCATCTACAGTTTTTCGTCTGAAAACTGGAATCGCCCGGCGACCGAGGTTTCCTTCCTGATGGGATTGCTGAAACGGTTCGTTCAGCGGGACCTGAGTGAATTGCATGAAGCGAACGTCCGAATTCGCGTGATTGGCGGGCGCAGCGATCTGGAGCCCGGAATATTGGCCTTGCTTGAGGAGGCGGAAGAGCTCACGCGCAAGAACACCGGCCTTGATCTCGTTGTTGCGTTCAATTACGGCGCTCGCGATGAAATTGTCCGGGCGGCGCAACACATTGCACAGAGCGTGAAGGACGGGGATCTGCGGGTCGAAGACATTTCGGAAGACACGCTTTCGCAGAACCTGGATACGGGAGGCTTGCCGGACCCCGATCTCATTATTCGCACGAGCGGTGAAATTCGTCTCTCCAATTTTCTTCTCTGGCAGGCCGCCTATACCGAGTTCTATTTCTGCGACCTCTATTGGCCCGATTTTGACGAGGCCGCGCTCGACGAAGCCCTTGACTGCTTTTGCAATCGTGAGCGGCGCTATGGCGGTGTTGATGTCAAAGCGCTCTGATGGCCGGCGTCCCTAATGGAAGAAACCGGATCAAACCAGCGTAAACTGTCCGACTTGCGGCTGCGGTTCATTTCCGCCGTTATCCTGGGACCGCTTGTGCTGCTGATCACGTTCTGGGGAGGACTTGCCTTTGCGCTCCTTGTGCTTGTGGCAGCGATCCTGTTCCTGTGGGAATGGATGACGATAACCGGCACGCGCGAGGCACTCCTTGCCACGGGACTGAGCCTTGCGACACTGCCCGTGATGACCGTGTTGCATGTGATCGGAATGCCCGAGATCTCGCTTCTGGTTCTGGTCGCGGCAGCCATTTCCGTGTTTCTTTGCGCCGGCGGCGGCCTGGCCGGCCGGTGGGGGGCGGAGGGGGTGCTGTTCACCGGTCTCTCACTGTTTTCGCTGCTCGCAATCAGGGCGGGAAGTGACGGCCTGCTGTTCGCCTTTTTCCTGATGTTTGTCGTCTGGGCGACGGATATTTTTGCGTATTTCACGGGACGGGCGCTTGGCGGGCCGAAACTCTGGGAGCGCATTTCTCCGAAAAAGACCTGGTCCGGTGCGCTTGGCGGCTTGATCTTTGCGACCCTTTTCGGAACGGGCGTGGCCGCGCTTGCCAATGCGCAGGGGGTTTTGGGCTGGGCATCGGTCGCACTGGTGCTCTCCGTGGTCTCCCAGGCAGGCGATCTGTTCGAGTCGGCGATCAAGCGCCGGTTCAACGTCAAGGATTCCAGTCAGTTGATACCCGGACATGGCGGCATCATGGACAGGATCGACGGACTGGTGACCGCAGCGATTTTTGCCGTCCTTGCCGGCGTTCTGCTCGGCGGGCCCCTGTCGGATCCGATTGCAGGACTTGGACTTGGTTAAACCTGGGGAGAGTTCGATGCCGGCCGAAGCCGCAACAGACGTCGGACATGGTCCGACCAGAATAACCGTTCTCGGAGCGACCGGGTCCATCGGCCAGAGCCTTGCCGATCTGCTTGAACGAAATCCCGACCGGTTTGACGTCGTTGCGCTTGTCGCGAACCGCAACGCGGACGCGCTTGCAGACATGGCCATCAAGCTCAACGCGTCCATGGCGGTTCTGGCTGAAGACAAGAACCATCATGTTCTGGTCGAAAGGCTGAACGGAACAGGCATTGCCGCTGCAAGCGGACGGGCCGCGCTTGACGAGGCCGTCGACATGGACACCGATCTGGTTGTCGGCGCGATCGTTGGCGCCGCCGGCCTGCAGCCGACGTTCAGGGCCATCAGGCCGGGACGTCGCATCGCACTCGCCAACAAGGAGTGCCTCGTTTGCGCTGGCGATCTTTTCATGCATCAGATCCGGGCATCCGGGGCGGAGTTGCTGCCCGTCGACAGCGAGCACAATGCGATCTTCCAGGTTTTCGAGAAAGACCAGGCGGACCAGATCGAAAAGGTCATCCTCACGGCTTCAGGCGGTCCCTTCAGGACGTGGCCCATCGACAGGATGAAAGCCGTTACGCCGGCGCAAGCCCTGAAACATCCCAATTGGGACATGGGCGCCCGGATTACGATCGACAGTGCGACGATGATGAACAAAGGCCTGGAGGTCATTGAAGCGTCACACCTTTTCCCCGTTAAGAATGAACAGCTCGATGTCCTTGTGCATCCGCAGTCAACGATACACGGGCTTGTGCAATACAAGGACGGTTCGCTTCTTGCCCAGCTTGGGAGCCCCGACATGCGCACACCGATCGCGCACTGCCTGTCGTTTCCAAGACGCATGCCTGTCCCGGTCAAAAGGCTGGATCTTGCGGAACTTGGCACCCTGACCTTCGAAGCCCCGGACCTTGAGCGTTTTCCGTGTCTTGGCATCGCCCTTGACGCACTGGAAGCGGGAGGGGCGGCCCCGGCTGCACTCAATGCTGCGGACGAAATCGCCGTGGAGGCGTTTCTCAAGGGCCGGATCGGGTTTCTGGACATAGCCGCGGCGATCACGGCCGTTCTGGAGCTTCTTTCGGCCTCGAACATGCTCATGGCTTCAAAAAGTGTTGAAGACGTGCTCGCGCTGGATTCCGAAGCGCGGCAAAAAACCCTAGAATGGGTTGAGAGCCGGACGTCATGGCATTGATGCTGCTGGAAAAAAAGTATCTTACCATTAACGCGCCGTAATTCTCTTATTAATAATGTGATGCAATAAATGCGTCGTCGCGTTTGGATCGGACCCCTTCATGGATCTCTTGGTATCTGCTTATTCCCTCGTTGTCGGAACGATCATTCCCTTCCTCTTTGTCCTGACTATCGTGGTGTTTTTCCATGAACTCGGACACTTTGCGGTCGCACGCTGGTGCAACGTGAAGGTGGATGCGTTCGCCGTCGGGTTCGGCCGCGAGATCTTCGGCTGGAACGACAAGAAGGGAACGCGCTGGAAACTCTGCATGATCCCGCTCGGCGGCTATGTGAAATTTGCCGGCGACGAAAATGCGGCGAGCGTTCCAAGCCGTGAAATCATTGCGAACATGAGCGATGAAGAGCGTAAGACCGCGTTCATTGCGAAACCTGTCTGGCAGCGCGCGGCGATCGTCGCTGCCGGTCCGCTTGCCAATTTTCTCCTGGCGATCGTCATTTTTGCGGCGCTGTTCGTGTCCGCCGGCAAGCAGGGCCTCGTTCCGGTTGTCGAGGAGGTGTTCCCGGGTGGAGCCGCAGAACGAGGCGGTATCGTTGCAGGTGATGTCGTCAAGCAGATCGACGGCCGGGACATTCACACGTTCGGCGAATTGCGCCAGATCGTCCTGATGAATGCGAACAATCCGCTTGTCTTCGAGGTCGAGCGCGGGGGTGATCTCGTCTCCCTGACGGTCACGCCGGATTCCAAGGAAAAGGAAGTGTTTCTGGGTGAGCGGCAGATGGCCGGCGATATCGGGCTTCGCGGCAGTGCCGATCCCGAGAATGTCATCCGGATCCAGTACGGCCCGTTCGGTGCCGTGGCCGAGGGCGCAAGAGAGACCTGGAGGATCATGGATGGCACCGTCAGCTACATCTGGGGTGTCATCACTCAGCGGCAATCCGCAGACCAGCTTGGCGGTCCGATCCGTGTGGCCGAGATTTCGGGCAAAGTTGCCGAACATGGTCTCATTCCGCTGATCTCGCTTGCAGCCGTCCTGTCGGTCAGTATCGGACTTATCAATCTGGCTCCGGTGCCGATTCTGGATGGCGGGCATCTTGTTTTCTTTGCCGCGGAAGCCCTGCGCGGGAAGCCATTGAGCGAACGCGTTCAGGATGTCGGCTTCCGCATTGGATTGGGCTTGGTATTAATGCTAATGGTGTTCGTAACGTGGAGGGATATTTTGCGTCTCGTATCAAACGATTCCTAGCAGCCGTGACATTGACGCAACGTCTTCAGACTAAATCGCTTTCAGGCGCGAAGTGCGGTTGCGTTATCGGTAAAAACCTATACAACGTTCGTCGGTTCCAAGAATCCGCAGGGGTGAGCGCCGTTTCTTGGATGGGGTACTATAAAAAAGGCATAGCGCAATAATGCAGCGATTGCAGAAACTTATACGGGCCGTATGTTTGGCGGCAGCCGTGTTTTCGGTAGGGTCGGTCGTGCCGCAGCTGGCAGGGCCAATGTCCTTCGTTTCAGTCGCCGAGGCGGCCGTTGCCAGAAGCATTCAGGTGCAAGGCAATACACGCATCGAGGACGAAACGGTCATCAGTTACATGACGATCGTTCCGGGCCGCTCCTACAGCGCCTTCGATATTGATGAATCCCTCAAGGCGCTCTACGCGACAGGCCTGTTTGCCACGGTTGATATCACCCCGCGCGGCAATACGGTCATCGTCACGGTGTCGGAAAACCCGATCATCAATCGCGTTTCTTTCGAAGGCAATCGCAAGATCAAGGATGATGCCCTTGAGACCGCGGTTCGCTCGCAACCCCGCACTACACTTTCACGTGCTCGCGTCCAAACCGACGTTCAGAACATTCTGGAATCCTATCGCCGCTCCGGACGCTTTGGTGCGTCCGTCGAGCCGAAGATCATCGATCGCGGGCAAAACCGTGTCGATCTGGTCTTTGAAATCAATGAAGGCGCGAAGACAGGTGTCGAGCGCATCAGCTTCATCGGCAACAAGGCCTTCAGCGATGGCCGGCTGCGGGACGTGATCCGAACGCGCGAAACCGGCCTCTTGAGCTTCCTTCGCAGCACGGACACTTACGATCCCGACCGGCTGGCAGCCGATGAGGAATTGCTGCGCAGATACTACAATCAGAAGGGTTATGCGGATTTCCGCATCGTTTCGGTGAGCGCTGACCTCGACCGCGAACAGAACATTTTCTACGTCACTTTCACGGTCGATGAGGGCGAGCGGTACAAGATCGGCGATGTCGAGCTGGTTTCGACCATCGCCGAGGTTGACCCTGAGGACCTGCGCAGGCTTGTCAGGACGCGAAGCGGCCAGACCTTCAACTCCCTGCGGGTAGAGCAGTCCGTTGAAGAAATCACCTTGCGTGTTTCGGAAGAAGGATATGCGTTCGCACGGGTCCGTCCGAGAGGGTCGCGCAATTACGACGACAACACGATCTCCCTGATCTACTACATCGAGGAAGGTCCGCGCGCCTATATCCAACGCATCAATATCGTCGGCAACGACAGGACGCGTGAATACGTAATCCGCCGCGAATTCGATATCGTTGAAGGCGATGCGTTCAACCGGGCGCTCATCGACAAGGCGGAAAGACGCCTGCGCAATCTCGGTTTCTTCGAGAACGTATCGATTACGACCCAGCAGGGCAGTGCGCCCGACCGCGTTATCGTCAATGTTCGCGTGGAAGAGAAACCGACCGGTGAAATCTCGTTCGGTGTCGGTTATTCCACCGTGGACGGGATTGTGGGCGACGTGTCTCTTACCGAGAAGAACTTCCTCGGCAGAGGGCAGTTCGTGAAGCTCTCCGTCGGTGGCGGTACGGACACGCAGTCCTATGAGTTCCGGTTTGTCGAGCCGTTCTTCCTGGGGCGCCGGGTGGCGTTTGACGTCGATCTCTATCGCCGGGTGGACGATGCCAACGACTACCGGTCGTTCGATCAGGAAAGAACCGGCGGCGGCTTCGGGTTCACGCTTCCTCTTCGCGAAGAAGAACTGACGCTGCGCCTGTTCTATAACATCTTCCAGGAAGACAACTCCGATCCGGACAACGAGTCGACCAACATCAACAACTGTAACACCAACAACCTGTCGCTAGCCGTGTGTGACTCGCTCGGAACCTACCTGACATCGTTGGTCGGTTACGATTTGCGCTACAACACGCTTGACCGGAACCTTGACCCGACGGACGGTATCTTTGCCTCCTTCGGTCAGCAGTTCGCCGGCCTCGGTGGCGACAGCTTCTATGTCAAGACCGAAGCCCAGGCGCGCGCCTACAAGGAAATCCTGGCTGATTATGGCCTGGTCGGCAGCCTGCAGATCCGCGGCGGAAACATCATGGCGCTTGGCGATGAGCGTCTGCGTGTGTCCGAGCAGTTCATGCTTGGCGGCAATCTTGTCCGCGGCTTCGAAAACCAGGGCATTGGCCCGCGCGATGCCACGACGGATGATGCGATCGGCGGCCGGTTCTTCTTTGCCGCGACGGCTGAAGGTACGTTCCCATTCCCGATCATTCCGAAAGAACTCGGCCTGAGTGGCGCGGTGTTTGCCGATGCAGGTTCGCTCTGGGATGCCGACAGTGATCTTGTCAATCTGGTTGAGAACAATGGCGGCAGGATCGACTCGAATGATCTGGCGATCCGCGCGTCAGTCGGTGCAGGCATTCGCTGGAGATCACCGTTCGGTCCCATCCGTGCCGACTTCGCGTATCCGCTCGTGAAGGAAGACTCGGATAAGACACAGTTGTTCAGATTGAGCGGCGGGACCCGCTTCTAAATCGCGGTCAATTGCGTTAGAAAACGGCCGCCGGGTCAAATCGGCGGCCTTTTTTGTTGGCTTGCAACAAGGATGACACTATGTCCGAGCCCAGGTTCTTCGAATTTCCCGGATCCATCGTGCTGAAAACGGTTGCTGAATGGGCCGAGGCGGAAATCTACCGCGGCGAAGACAATCTGGAAATTTCGGATGTTGCACCGCTTGAGGATGCCGGTTCCGGAGCGCTGGTCTTTTTCGACAACACCGCGTATCTGAAACAGCTTGAAACAACCGGTGCAGCGGCCTGCCTTGTCGGCAAACGACACAAGGACAAGGTACCGGACAACGTTGCCGTTCTGGTGTGCGAAGATGCCTATCGGTCCTGGGCGAAAGTCCTGGCCAAGCTATTTCCCGATGCGATGTCGCCAAGGGAACCGGGACGTTCCGGCATCTCGGAAAGAGCGGTTGTCGACCCGGCGGCGACGCTTGAAGACAATGTCACAATCGAGGCAGGTGCCGTCGTCGGGGCAGGTGCCGACATTGGTTCCGGTTCCGTCATCCGGGCCAATGCGGTGATCGGTTTTGGCGTGAAGATCGGCCGGGACTGTGTCATCGGACCCAATTGCACGGTGCAGCATTCAGTGCTTGGTAACCGTGTGACACTTCATCCGGGCGTATGTTGCGGCCAGGATGGGTTCGGTTACGCGATGGGACCGCAAGGGCATCTGAAGGTGCCGCAAGTGGGGCGGGTGATCATACAGGACGACGTCGAAATCGGTTCCAATACGACGATCGACCGGGGCGCGAACCGGGACACGGTTATCGGGGAAGGCACGAAGATCGACAACCAGGTGCAGATTGGACACAACGTGGTTGTCGGGCGCCATTGCGTGCTGGTCTCCCAGGTGGGCCTGTCCGGCAGCTGCACGCTGGAAGATTTTGTGGCCATCGGCGGACAGACCGGTGTGCGTGGCCACGTGACCATCGGCATGGGCGCCCAGATCGCCGCCGTGAGCGTGGTCAGCGAAGACCTGGCGCCCGGCGGACGCTACGGCGGAACGCCTGCCAAGCCGGTGAAACAGTGGTTCCGGGAAGTTGCCGCCGTCAGAAAGCTTGCAGAACGCGGCAACGAGACGTAAACCGCGATAGATTGAATGTTTCGGAGTTAATCCGCCGAGGGGCACTCATGGAAGACGAAGAAAAGAAGACACTTGCAAGCGCAGACATCATGAAAATCATGAAGCTTCTGCCGCACAGGTATCCGTTTCTGCTTATTGACAAGATCATCGAGATGGATGCCGACAACAGCTGTATCGGGATCAAGAACGTCACGATCAACGAACCGCATTTCACCGGTCACTTTCCCGAAAGACCCGTGTTCCCGGGTGTTCTGCTCATTGAGGCGATGGCGCAGACGGCAGGTGCTCTTTGCGTGCATGCGCGCGGGGACGATGCGCCGCCGCAGCTGGTCTATTTCATGACCATTGACAAGGCCAAGTTCCGGAAGCCTGTCGAGCCCGGCGATCAAGTCCATTTCCATGTCAAGAAGATCAAGCAACGCGCCAATATCTGGAAGTTCGACGCAGTGGCCCAGGTGGACGGCAAGAAAGTAGCAGAAGCGGAAGTCAGCGCGATGCTGATAGATGCGTGAGGACAAATGACAGATATTCATCCAACGGCCATCGTTGAAGACGGGGCCGTGATCGGCGAGGGAACTCGTATCGGTCCTTATTCGATTGTCGGACCGAACGTCGAACTCGCTGATGGCGTGGTTCTCGAGGCGCATGCCGTCGTCGCCGGGCACACCAGCGTCGGATCCGGAACGCATATTTTTCCGTTCGCCAGTATCGGTCACAAGCCCCAGGACCTGAAATTTGCGGGTGAAGTGACACGCCTCGAAATCGGCGCGAACAACCAGATCCGGGAACACGTCACCATGAGCCCGGGCACCGAAGGCGGTGGCGGGGTGACGAAGGTCGGCAACAACGGTCTTTTCATGATGGGCTCCCATGTCGGGCACGACTGTCTTGTCGGGAACAACGTCATTCTTGCCAACAATGCGACGCTGGCGGGTCACGTTGAACTTGCGGACTTTGTCATTCTGGGCGGGCTCAGTGCAATCCGTCAGTGGTCGCGTATCGGAACCGGGGCAATTGTCGGCGGCATGACCGGTGTTGAATTCGATGTCATTCCTTACGGATCGGTCATCGGCGACAGGGCGCGTCTCGCAGGTCTCAATCTCATCGGGTTGAAACGCAAGGGCCTCCCGCGCGAGCAGATCCATGCGCTCAGGGCCGCCTACCGGGCCCTGTTTGAGAGCGAGGAAGGGACATTGCGCAGCAGGGCCGAGGCTCTTGCCGCCGAGGCGCAGGACCAGCCGCTAGTCAATACGGTCACCGACTTCATCCTCGAAAAGGAAGACCGGCGTTTCTGTACGCCGCGCAACGAAGACTGACACAATGTCAGAAAGGGCTGATGCGCAATTTGCACGCCTGGCCCTGATTGCGGGCAATGGCGTGATTCCAAGGCAGATCGCGGATGCCCTGGAAGCGGCTGGCCGGGATTTTCGTGTGATCGCGATCAAGGGCGAAGCCGACGAGGAAACCAGACGCAAGGCCAGTACCGAGCTTGGCTGGGGAGAGATCGGCCGCCTCTACGCCTTTTTGAACAAGACCGGCTGCAAGGAAGTTCTGCTTATCGGCGGTGTCTCCAGACGACCCGATTTCATGTCCTTCCTGGCCGATTTCGGCACTTTAAAGAGACTGCCCGCGATCGTTCGCGCACTTTCAGGTGGAGACGACAGTCTTCTGACCAAGGTCATTCGTCTGTTTGAAGAGGAAGGATTTCTCGTCGTGGGTATCAAGGATGTCGCACCGCAGCTCCTGGCCTCCAGTGGCGTTCTCGGACGGGTCAAACCGTCGAAAGCCGACTGGCGGGATCTTGAACTCGCGTTGAAGGCGACGGAAAGACTGGGGGAACTGGATATCGGGCAGGCGGCGGTCGCCGTTGGCGGCCGCGTGATTGCGCTTGAAGGGGCAGAGGGAACCGACGCCATGCTTCAGCGCTGTGCCGAATTGAAATCCAGCGGCCGCGTCCGGGCTCGGGGACAGTCAGGGGTTCTGGTCAAGACCGCCAAGCCGAACCAGGATCTGCGCGTGGATCTTCCGACCGTGGGACCAAAGACAATAGACCTTGCGCGCGCCGCCGGGCTTTCGG
>JBCBUA010000010.1:0-43998 GCA_039818365.1 Pseudomonadota bacterium | reverse complement strand
CAATCGGCATTGTAAGAGGCCCTTGTTCTGTTAACGACGGATCAGCGAAGTGCCACCAAGCGAAGCAAAGAGTGGCCAAGTTCTTACAGCGTTCTGCTGCCCCATCTGCAGGATGCCTGGCAGGTGCAGGGGGAAATCTATCTCAATAGACGTCTGAGCGGTGGCAAGTCGGGTGCACTTGTGTACCTTGTCGACATCACGACAGAGTCGTTCGAGGGCCTCGCGATCCTCAAACTGGACAATGCCCCGGAGCCTGCACTTGAAGATGAGCATGAGGCTTTTCTGCACGCACAAGCCATCTCGGATGCGCCGGAATTTGCAGACAGACACCTTCCGCGTGTCATCCATGCAACCGTCAAAAACGAACAACTGGCAATCTTGTCGACGGTTGCGGGTCGGCGCCTCGAAAATGCGATCCCGCTGACCGAATGCTCGCACGAGCGGCAGACTGCGGTCCTTAAGTCCGTTTCATCAGAACTTTTGAGCGACTGGAATGCCGACTACCGGCTCGATCAGGACGTGCGGCCGCCGCAGGACCTGATCCGATCCTGGCTGGGTTTCCGGTTGAACCCCGAGCAGGGAGGAGGCATTCACAGGTTTGTCGAGGAGGTATGCGGTCTGCCATACGCGATCCCGACATTCAGTTGCAACGGGCATTGGTTGCCCAATCCGCTCTATTTCGCCGAGGGCAGGGCCAATCTGCCAGAGCGATTGGATTTGCGCAGCGCGCTCGGCCATTGCCATGGTGACTTTCACAGCCTCAATCTTCTTGTCGATAGCAGCTCGGACAACCAAGACAGTTACTTCCTGATTGACCTCGCGCAGTACCAGAGCAGGCAGTTCCTGTTCTTTGATCACGCCTATTTTGAACTTGCGCTGCTTGTAAACCAGCGCGGAAGCGCTTCGGCATCGGATTGGAGCGCGCTGATATCAAACCTGTGCCGTTTTCCAAACCTGGATGAGCAGCCGCCGCTGCGAACGGACGACATTGGCCTGATTGATCTGGTGAATTCGCTGAGGCAGGGCATTGATGCCTGGATTGAGACAAACGAGGTCGAACGCCTCGCCTACATGGAAAACCAGACGCTGCTTGCACGCGTCGCGGCCGGGCTTAATTTTGCGCACAAGAGGATTGCACCCGAGCTCAAGCGGATGGGGTTTTACTACGCTGCAGTCAACCTGAAAGACTATCTGAAGCTCAACCGCATCGATTGGGAGCGTGGTGGTCCGGAATTCGTGCTGGAAACGAAGCAGACCGGAGTAACGACCGGCGCGACAGGCACTGCAGCGGACGCCGCGTCGGCGATCGTCGGGTCCGAGCCCCGTATGCCGATGCCTTCGCAATCGATAAGCCAGATAGAGAGCGAGCCCAAAACGAATGTGGCACCGGAAGCAGCCGACGCTGAGCTCGACGAACCCCAATCTGTGTTTTCGTTTCTGTACGAGCTGCGACGCAGAAACGTTGTGCGTGTTGCCGGCCTCTACATCGTCGTTTCCTGGCTTTGCATGCAGGTCGTCGGTGCCTTGCAACCCGCCTTGAACCTGCCGGAATGGAGCGCATCGCTTGTCGCGGTTCTGCTTGCGCTCGGGTTTCTCGTGGTCTGCACCATCACCTGGGCGTTCGAGCTCGGTGAAAAAGGGTTACAGCGCACGTCAAAGGCATCGTCCAAGGAAACACCCGACAAGGCGAAAATCGGCGTCGACTACGCCGTGATGATCGGCATTGTCGTGATTATCCTGATGACTGGACGTCAATACGTTCCTTCGGAGTTCTTCGAGGGGACGTCAGCGCAGCAGGACGTGGCCTCCGGCAGCGGCAACGTCGCGCCCGCCGGCGAAACGGCGAACCGGCCGTCCATCGCGGTTTTGCCCTTTACCGGCCTTGGCAACGAAGGCAGCGACTTCAGAAAGGGGCTCACGATCGAACTGATCAGCGTTCTGGCACAAACCGGAATGTTCCAGATGCCGGGGATCAATTCCTCATTCCAGTTCGAGGACTCTGCTGTTGATCCGCGTGAGATCGGTGAAACACTTCACGTTGAGTATCTCGTGGAGGGCGTGGTTCGGGAAAGTGGAAACAAGATCCGCATTGAGGCCAATCTGATCAGGGCGTCGGACGGATTTCTCATCTGGTCGAACACCTATGATGCCGGCAAGACCGATTTGTTCGAGACACAGGAAGAGATAGGCTTGGCGATTGGCGCTGCGCTGGCGACGCCGCTCAAGATTGAAGCCAGGGAGCTGGAAGCGCAGCGAACCGAAAACCCCGAGGCTTACGAGGACTTCCTGAAAAGCCTTCCGTTGCTTGCACAGCGCGGAGAATCGCTGCTGGAAGCAGAGAGCCTCCTGCTCCATGCGGTGGATCTGGCACCAGATTTTGCGGCGGCCTGGGCGGCATTGTCGCTCGCTTATGAGAGGATCCCGAACCACCTCGATGAAATCAACGGCCGCCCCATACGCCCGAACCTGCTCTATCGCAAGTCAAAGCAGGCTGCGCTGAGAGCACAGGAACTTGCTCCGACGCAGCCGATCGTCCGGCTCGCGGTCGGCAACATGTATTTGCGGGATCTCCAATGGGAGGCAGCAGAGACGCAGTTCAGAAGCACGGTGGCGAAGGATCCGTTCTACGTGCCCGTGGTGCTTCCCTATACGGCCTTGCTTTACAGTGTCGGCAAATTCGAGGAAGCAGAACAAATCGCCGCGCGATACGTCTATCTGGATCCCTTGAATGATTTCCAGATATTCAACAATGTTTTCATAAATGAATACGTCAAGTCCGGTCGCACGAACGTCGACGGCTTCTCGGACCTGTTCTTTAAGAACGGCTCTCTGCGGCCAATGATACTGAGAATATTCCTGGATTACTTCAGCCTGAGAGGGGACGTGGAGGCGGTGTTGCCGATCGTCGAAGCCTGTGAAAACTGCACCGAGGCCTTGCTGAACGAGGTGGCGGAACTTGTGACCGACACCGGCACGTTGCCGCCGGAAGACCTTTATTCAAAATACAGGGACCACGGATTTTTCGGCTACGGGCTGGCCTATTCCGTCGGTGGCGCGGACATGGCGCTGCGCCTCTTTGAGTATGATGCCGAAGATGTCGGCTCCAGGCAGAAGCTCTTCACCGTACCCTGGAACATAATCGCGGAAGTCGGCTCCGATCCGGAATTTGTGCGTATTGCCGAAGAGATCGGGCTGATGAAGTACTGGAAGCTGATGGGCTGGCCCGAAGACTGCAAGCCAACCGATGACGGCCGGTTCGTCTGCACCTGAACCCTCGCAAAAAATGGCAGCGCAGCTCCTGAGAGTGCGCTGCCCTGCCAATCGGGACGCCCGGTTTGGGGCTTCCGTGCGTCACGGCTGGATTTGTGTGGCGTCGTCTTCGGGCTGGACCAGCCTGCCTTCTTCCGCCTTGTAGAAGTACTGGCTGGCGACCAGCCATCCCTTCAGCGGCCTCAGCATCGGGATACAGGTGAGGAGGATCAGCGGCAGCGTTGTGACCAGGTGCACCCAGTAGGGGGCAGTGAAGGCGATCTCGAGCCAAATGGCAAAGGCGACCGCGGGCACGCAGCCGAAACAGATCACGAAGAAAGCCGGCCCGTCGGCAGGATCGGCGAAACTGTAGTCCAGTCCGCAATGATTACAGCCGGATTTCATTTTCAGGAACCCGTCAAAAATCTTGCCTTCACCGCAGCGTGGACAGCGGCCCTTGATACCTGTCTGGATCGGTGAAAGCTTCGGCCAGCTCTGGTTCGTATTCATCGGCCTTCCAGTCTTGCAAGGTTTCCGGAACCGCGGTTTTCGCGGTCCGTTTTATGCCGTCATTCAAATAATGACTGTAATTGAATGCAATCAAAATATGATATTGATGCGCATAGTCAAGAGGCGCCGCTGCGGCAAATTGGCTGCCGTGCCGGTTGTGATCAAATGCACTCAGTTGCGCGAACCGTCAGAAATAGACAGAGGACCGCGCGGGTGACGTATCGAGGGTCTGGGCGAGCACATCGAGTGCTTGCGCAAGCTGCGCCCGGTCTGCAGGACCTCCGAGGCCGATGCGGACATGCTCGGCCGGCGTTCCTGAAACCGTAAAGGCGTCGGCCTCGGTGATCCCGATCGGAAGGTTCCGCAACTGGCTGACAAGCGCCGAGCGGGTCCAGCCGCCCGAAAGCTCAAGCCAGAGGTGAAACCCTTCCGGGTCGGCCAGATAATTCTGACGAAGAAGATGCCGCGCTGCGAGTTGTTGCCGTGCAGTGCTTTCGGACCGGATATGATCCAGAAGCAGAAACGCGGTGCCATCCTCGATCCAGCGGGTCGCCAATGCAGTCATGATCGGAGACGGCATGACCTGCGCCGTTCTGACCGTACGGGCGAACTGCCATCGCGCGCCCGTGCTGGGTGCGAGAACGTAGGCGAGCCGCAAGCCTGCACCGAGCGTCTTGGACAGGGAGCCGATATACCAGGTTGACGCAGGTGCAAGGGCGGCAAACGGAAGAGGCGCCTTGCGGCAAAGCTGGCCGTAGGCATCATCTTCCAGAATAGCGATGCCACCGGTTTCCACGCAGTCGGCAAGTTCCTTGCGTCGATGATAGGGAATTGTTTTTGTTGTCGGATTTTGTATCGTTGGGTTGAGGTAAAGGGCTTTAAGCCGGCCTGTGCCGATGGCGGATTTCAGGCTGTCGGGAAGAATGCCGGCGTCATCGGTTTCAAGGGCAACCAACTCCAGTCCGAGCTGGGCTGCAAGTGACCGTATCCCGGGATAGGTGATGTCCTCGCAGGCAATCTGATCGCCCGGTTCCGTCGTCGCGGCCAGGATATGGTTCAGAGCGGTCTGCGCACCCGATGCGAACAGGATCTGCGACGGATCTGGTGCGAGCCCGGTCGCTTCGAGCCAGCGGGCCGCCGCGAGTTGATCCTTCTCTGACGTTTCGAGGGTCTGATAGCGCAGAAGCGGCATCAGGTCGCTGGCGAGCGCGCTGTAGCTTGCCTGCATTTTGGTGGCAAGCGCAGGATCGTTTGGCTCTGGTGGAAGGTTCATGGAAAAGTCCGGCGGACAGGCGCGGCTTGTGCCAGCCTCTGCGCTTGCGCCACCGCGCGCACCGTTTGGATCAGCGACGAACGTGCCGCTGCCAACCTGGGACGACAGCAGGCCGCGCCGCCTTGCTTCCGTGTAGCCACGTGCCACGGTGGTGAAGTCCAGCCCGAGGATCTCCGCCAGCCGGCGCTGCGCGGGAAGCCGGTCGCCCGGTGAGAGCCGGCCGTTGGAAAGGTCAGCTGCGATGCTGTCGGCAATGGCAATGTAGCGCGGGGCGTCACTGCGTCTCAGGTCGGGGCGCCAGTCGGTCATGCGGTGTCTTGTCTTTCGATAAATTGACTGTAAATGACTGTATATCGCAATTGAATTGACTTGTCATTACCGCGAAAAAAGAAACGCGCCCGTGGTCGTGCCAATCAGGACAGTCAGCTTTCCGGGACGCATCACTTGCTGCCTTGGGATCATCGTCAAGCGGGTCCTGAGACGGGCCTGGGAGCTTCACTCGAACGCGATCCCTACGCAATAACACGCTAAAACATCAATTAAAATGAAATAGAGATAGGAAAATCGATTTTATGGAGTACATTGACGCCGGTTACAGGAAACGGGAATGCCTTGGAATGTCAGGCGTGCAAATCAAACTATGCGGTCTTGCCGGCATCTTGCTTGGCTTGGCGCTGACTGCGGCCAGTGCCGACGGGGACCACGAGCCGATCGGTGACGATGTCTGGAACCTTCCGTTGTTTGACGCACATGTGCACTACAAGGAGCCCGCCTGGGACCGGTATCCGGTCAGCAGCGTTGTTGAACTGATGGACGAGAATGGTGTCGCCATGGCGCTGGTTTCCTCCACGCCGGACGAGGGCACCATCATGCTGTGGGAGTATGCGCCCAACAGGGTCGTCCCCGAGCTTCGGCCCTATCACGGCGCAGCCGGGTCATCGAACTGGACCAAGATGGAGGGCATGGACGCCTACCTGGAAGGGCGGCTCGAAACCTATCCGCATGAAGGCATCGGCGAGTTTCATATCCGTCAGCTGGATATGTCCGACGAAGCTTTGTTCCGCAAGATCATCGCGATGGCCAAGGAACGGGACATCTACCTGCATGTTCATTCGGGCACCGAACCGATCCGCTGGCTCTACAGCCTTGATCCTGAGGTGAAGATCATCTGGGCCCACGCCGGACTGGGCACGCCTGCGCCGGAGGTTTACGAACTGATGGAGGAATTTCCCGATCTCCTCGCCGACACGTCTCTGCGCGAGTACAACATTCTCGGGCGCGGCGAGAATCTGGATCCGCAATGGCTTGAAATCATTTTCGATTTTCAGGACAGGCTGATGATCGGCAGCGACACGTGGGTCAACAGCCAGTGGGACAGCTACACCGAGATCATGACGATGAACAGGCTTTGGCTGTCGAAACTCCCGCGGGACGTCGCGGAGAAGATCGCCTACAAAAACGCCGAGCGCTATTTCGGCCGCGAAATCTCCCTGGATTTGATCGGCACCAAATAGGCGCCTTCAAAGGCGTTGGGGAGGACTATGACCTCAGCCCGGCCAGACCAGCTGAAGGTCGGATTGGCTTTCACCTCCGGTGAGAACGCGGGCACCGGTCACCTTGGTTTTGCCCGTCGCGACGAGCTCAAGCGCTTTCGGATAGATCTGGTGTTCGACTTCCAGAACGCGTGCTGCCAGCGTGTCGGGCGTGTCATGGTCGAGCACCGGCACCGCACCCTGGACAATGATCGGCCCGTCATCCATTTCCGCCGAAACGAAGTGCACCGTTGCGCCATGCAGCTTCACGCCCTCGTCCAGCGCACGTTCATGGGTCGCAAGGCCCTTGAAGGAGGGCAGGAGAGCCGGGTGAATGTTGATCATGCGGCCCGACCAGGCATTCACGAGATAAGGTGTCAGGATGCGCATGAAACCCGCGAGCGCGACAAGCTCGGTCCGGTGCTCCTTGAGAACCGCGTCAATGGCTCTTTCGAAGGCCTCACGGTCGCCGGCAAACCCGGTGTGATCGACCACAGCGGTTGGAATTCCGAACTCGGCCGCGCGCTCCAGGCCCTTTGCATCGGGCCGGTTTGAAACAACCAGCGCGATTTCGGCAGGGTAGGACGGAGACATGGCCGCGGAAATCAGCGCACCCATGTTGGACCCACGCCCGGAAATGAGAACGGCTGTGCGTTTGCGGCTCATCCGGCAAATCCGAGGCTTTTGTCGAAGAGAACGGGCGCATCGCCGGCAGGTTCGATGGCACCGAGGACTGTGACGGTCTCCCCGTTGTCGCGCAGGACGCCGGCAACGGCCTCCGCCTCATCCTTTGCCGCGGCGATCACCATGCCGACGCCGCAATTGAAGGTGCGCAGCATCTCGCTTTCGGCGACACCGCCGGTCTGCGCCAGCCAGGAGAAGACTGCGGGCGGATCAATCGTGGAGAGGTCAATGCGGGCCGAGCAATTGTCCGGCAGCACGCGCGGCAGGTTTTCCGGCAGGCCGCCGCCGGTAATATGCGCCAGCGCCTTGATGCCACCCGTTTCCTTCAGCGCCGCCAGGAGCGGTTTGACGTAGATCCGCGTCGGCTCCATCAGCACTTCGCCGAGCGACTTGCCTGTTTCAAAGGGAGCGCTGTCTGACCAGGTGAGGCCGGCAAGTTCCATGATCTTGCGCACCATGGAATACCCGTTCGAGTGCACACCGGACGATGCGAGGCCAAGGAGAACATCGCCTTCGGCGACATCGCTGCGCGGCAGGATCTGATGCCGTTCAACCGCGCCGACCGAAAAACCCGCCAGATCATAGTCGCCGTCGGAATACATACCCGGCATTTCGGCCGTCTCACCGCCGATCAGGGCGGCTCCAGCGCGTTTGCAGCCATCGGCAATGCCGGCAACAACATCGCTCGCCGTGTCGACATCCAGTGCGCCGGTCGCAAAATAGTCGAGAAAGAACAGGGGTTCTGCCCCCTGAACCACGAGATCGTTGACGCACATGGCGACAAGATCGATACCGACGGTTCGATGCTGTCCGGTTTCGATCGCGATTTTCAGTTTCGTCCCGACACCGTCATTCGCAGCCACGAGGATCGGGTCGGTAAAGCCGGCCCGCTTCAGGTCGAACAAACCGCCAAATCCGCCAATATCGCTATCCGCGCCCGGCCGCGATGTCGCCTTCACCAGAGGCTTGATCCGGTCGACCAGCGCATTTCCCGCATCGATGTCGACACCGGCATCGGCATAGGTCAGGCCATTGCTACCTTCGGCTTTGGACGGGCTCATGGCTGCTCCAGACGTTCGTTTTCGGGTTCGGCGGCAAATGACCGTGTCTTGTTACCGCCGCGCATACAGCCTTGCGCCGTTTTTCACAAGGGCTGGACGGCCTGTTCACTTGCTAATCCACCTCTTGACCGGGCAATGCCCGACAACCTATGAGCAATGCGCGGGAAAAATACGTATCGTGTCATGTATAGTACCGCAGACATTTCGAGACCCATTCCCGGTCCCAGTCCGGAGGAACATTTATGACTTTGCGCCGTCAGGTTCAGTTCTGGTTGCTTTCCCTGGCCGTTTTCTGCGTTTTTCTCTACATCTTCTCCGGCGTGCTTCTGCCTTTCGTCGCCGGAATGGCTGTCGCCTACCTGCTTGACCCGGTTTGCGACCGCCTCGAACGGCTTGGCATGGACCGGCTCTGGGCGACCTTGACGATCCTTTTTTCATTCATTCTGGTGCTGGTGCTGTTTTTCGTTCTCCTGGTGCCGGTGCTCGGTAATCAGCTGGCCTCGTTTCTGGAGAACTTTCCAGATCTGGTACGTAGGCTTCAGATCCTGCTGCAAAAGTACTTTCCGGCAAACCTGGCAGGCCTTGCCGGCCTGTCACCGGAAGATCTGCAGGCGTCGATGACGGATCTGATCGGGCAGGGGGCGTCCTTCGTCGGAAAACTGGCGCAATCCATCTGGAGCGGGGGGCAGGCGCTGCTGTCGATCCTGTCGCTATTTGTGATCACACCGGTCGTCGCGTTTTACCTTCTCCTGGACTGGGACCACATGGTGGAGCGGATCGATAGCTGGATCCCGCGCGACCATCTGGAGGAGATCCGCGGTCTCGCGAGGGAAATGGACGCGGCCGTCGCGGGTTTTGTTCGCGGCCAGGTGTCGGTTTGTGTCATTCTGGGTATCTTCTACGCGGTCTCGCTGGCGCTCGTCGGGTTGAATTTCGGGCTGCTGATCGGCATGGCCGCCGGCCTTGTCAGCTTCATCCCATTCGTCGGTGCGGCTCTTGGTTTTGTGCTTTCCATCGGGGTTGCGCTCGTACAGTTCTGGCCGGACTGGCCCTGGATCCTCGTGGTCGGTGCCGTGTTTGCGGTCGGCCAGTTCCTGGAAGGAAACATCCTCCAGCCGAAACTTGTCGGGGAAAGCACCGGCCTTCATCCGGTGACGCTGATGTTTGCGCTGTTCGCCTTTGGATTTCTATTTGGCTTCGTGGGCATGCTCATTGCCGTACCGGCTGCCGCCATGATCGGGGTGCTTGCGCGCTTCGGTTTGAAGCAGTACCTAGCAAGCCCGGTCTACAAGGGAATTTCCCCTCCTTCGACCACGAGTAAAGAGTAAGTGACGGGATAATGGCGGAACCACCGCGCCAGTTGCCTTTGGAATTGCCGCACGAGGCTGCGCTCGGACGGGAGGACTACCTCGTCGGTGCGTCCAACAAGGCCGCCTATGAGCTGCTGGAAAGGTGGCCGGACTGGCCGTCGCCCGTTGTCGTTCTGGCTGGGCCCGTCGGATCCGGAAAAACCCATCTTGTGCAGGCCTTCCAGGACGAAAGCTCCGCCCATGTCGTCGTTGCTCCCGATCTTGCCGAAGACATGGTCGACGCATTGGCAACGGCCCCTGCGGCTGTTGTCGAAAACGCGCATCTCGGCGTGGACGACACGGCGCTGTTTCATCTCCTCAACGCATCGCGGCAAGCCGGCAAGACTGTGCTGATCACCAGCCGAACCTGGCCGGCAAGCTGGAAGCTCTCTCTGCCCGACCTGATGTCCCGGTTGCGTGCCGCCACACCGGTTGAAATCCTCGAACCTGACGATGACCTGTTGCGCAGGGTGCTCGTCAAGCTGTTTGCCGACCGTCAGATCTCCGTCGATATCGGCGTCGTCGACTATCTTGTTGTCCGCATGGAGCGGTCCCTTGAAGTTGCCATGCGCGCCGTTGAGGCAATCGACCAGGAAGCGCTGGCCGGACGTGTCAAAATAACCAAGCCGCTCGCGGGGCGTGTTCTTGAAGATGTGCATAAGGGGCGTTGAGATAGCGCGTTGCGACATTGGTTTGATTTGCCTGCCGCGCTCGCCGTGCTACTGACACTTCAAGGGTCACCAGAGCCTGAATCTGAAGGGAAGCACCATGAACGAGACTAACGACCTTTCAGATGTTTTCACGGCTTCGTCCGACCTGCGCGGTGAAGACAACGAAGCTGTGCCCGATGTCGCGTCCACGCCCGACCGGTACATGAACCGGGAACTGTCCTGGCTGCAGTTCAACCTGCGCGTTCTCGAAGAAGCGATGAACGCAAATCATCCGCTCCTGGAACGGGTGAGGTTCCTGTCGATTTCCGCCAACAACCTGGATGAGTTTTTCATGGTGCGGGTGGCCGGGCTCCGCGGGCAGCAGCGCGCGGAAGTGACGAACCTTTCGGACGATGGTCTGACGCCGACCGAGCAGCTTGAAAAGATCAGCGAGGCCGTCCGTGATCTTCAGGCGTCCCAGCAACGGATCTGGGAAGACCTGCGCGGGGAGATCGCCGAACAGGGAATTGAGATTTTCCACGGCGATGATATCGAGGAAGCCGACAAAGCCTGGCTCCAGGAGTATTTTCTGGGATACGTGTTCCCTGTCCTGACGCCGCTGGCCATCGATCCGGCGCATCCGTTCCCGTTCATACCCAATCTCGGCTTCTCCATCGTCTTTGAACTGGTGCCGACATCCGGCGGGCGCGGCATGATCGCGCTTTTGAGGATACCGAACCAGGTCGAACGGTTTGTTCGGTTGCCCAATGTCGGCGGTGGCGCGGCGCGCTTCATTGCCATTGAACGCGTGGTCAGCATGTTTATCGGCCGCCTGTTTCCCGGGTACGAGATCAGGGGCAAAGGCGCATTCCGTGTCATTCGCGACAGCGACCTGGAAATCGAAGAGGAAGCCGAAGACCTCGTGCGCCTCTTTGAAAGCGCCCTCAAGCGCCGGCGACGGGGCTCGGTGATCAGGCTGGAGATTCAGGAAACAACTCCGCCGGCACTACAGGAATTTGTCGCTGATGCGCTCGACGTTGGCGAGAGCGAGACATTTCAGGCAAAGGGCCTGCTTGCGCTCAACAACCTGTCGCAGATTGTCGACCTGGAGCGCCCGGACCTCAAGTTCGAACCGTATACCGCCCGTTTCCCGGAGCGCATCCGCGAACATGGCGGTGATTGCCTTGCGGCGATCCACCAGAAGGACATCATCGTTCATCACCCCTACGAGTCCTTCGATGTCGTGGTCCAGTATCTCCGCCAGGCCGCGCGCGATCCCGATGTCGTCGCAATCAAGCAGACGCTCTACCGGACGTCCAACAACTCGCCCATCGTCAAGGCGTTGGCGGAAGCGGCCGAAGCGGGAAAATCGGTCACGGCGCTCGTGGAACTCAAGGCAAGGTTCGACGAGGAAGCCAACATCAAATGGGCGCGCGACCTGGAACGGGCAGGTGTGCAGGTCGTATTCGGTTTCATAGAGCTGAAGACCCACTCCAAGCTGTCCATGGTCATCAAGCGCGAGCACGGCCAGCTCAAGACCTATTGCCACATCGGCACCGGCAACTACCACCCCATCACCGCTCGGATTTACGAAGACCTCTCGTTTTTTACCGATGATCCCGGTATCGCCGAAGACGCGGCACGGATTTTCAACTTCATTACCGGTTACGCGGAACCCGATGAGCTGAACCACCTGCTCGTGTCGCCGGTCAATCTGCGCCAGCGGATGCTGGAACTGACCGAAGCGGAGATCCAGCATGCCAGGGAAGGCCGGCCCGCCCAGATCTGGATGAAGATGAATTCGCTCGTCGATCATGAAATCATCGATGCGCTCTACCGTGCCAGCCAGGCAGGCGTTCAGATCGACCTGGTCATCCGCGGCATCTGCTGTCTGAGACCCGGCATTGAAGGGCTGTCGGACAACATTCGCGTCAAATCCATCGTCGGGCGTTTTTTGGAACACTCGCGCATTTTCTGCTTCGGAAACGGGCACGGTCTTCCTTCACCGGAGGCCCATGTCTACATCGGATCTGCCGATCTGATGCCGCGCAACATCGACAGACGCGTGGAAGTACTTTCACCCCTGTTGACCGCCACGGTGCACGAACAGGTGCTCGACCAGATCATGGTGGCAAACCTGAAGGACAATCAGCAGAGCTGGCGCATCCTCGCCGACGGCAGCCACGAACGCATTGTGCCGGGTCCGAACGAGGAGCCCTTCAACGCACACCGCTACTTCATGACCAATCCTTCACTTTCCGGGAGAGGAAAATCCTTGAAAAGCGATCGCCCCAAGCCGTTCCTGAAGCGGCAAAAACGAGGCTGACATGAAGAGCCAGTTCAAGCCGGCGCGCGGCCGGCTCAACGGGACAGGGCCGGTAGCGGTCGTTGACATCGGCTCCAACTCGGTGCGTCTGGTCATCTACGAGCGCAAGGCCCGGACGCCGACGATGCTGTTCAACGAAAAACTCCTTGCCGGGCTTGGAAGAGGGGTCGCGGCAACAGGACAGCTTGCGACCGAATCGGTGGAACTCGCGCTTGGTGAACTGGTCCGCTTTAAAGCGCTGATTGAGCATACCGGCTGCAAGGAGCTTTACGTCGTCGCCACCGCCGCCGCGCGCGACGCGGAAAACGGGCAGGAATTCGTCGCCGAAGTGGAACGCATTCTGCAAGCGCCGGTTCGGATCCTGAACGGCAGCGAAGAGGCGTATTACTCTGCGCTCGGCGTCATGGCCGGTTTCTGGCAGCCGCGCGGCATTGTCGGCGACATGGGCGGCGGCAGTCTTGAACTGGTGGAAATAGGCGAGAAGAAACCCGGTGGTGGCGCGACCTTTCCCCTGGGAGGCTTGCGTCTGTCCGAGGAAGCAGGCGGGTCCATTCAAAAGGCGCACAAGATCACCGAAGCGGCCCTGAAATCCTACGAATGGCCGGATCTTGCCCCTGGAGAGCGCACATTCTTTGCTGTCGGGGGAACGTGGCGGTCCCTTGGCAGGCTTCACCTGATGCAGAACGACTATCCACTGCACGTGATGCACAACTACGAGATGGACGCAGAAGAGGCGATCGCGTTCTGCCGTGAGATCGCCGTGCCAAATCTCGAAAACATCAAGATGGCGGAGGTTGTCTCCAAACAGCGGCGGCCTTTGGTGCCGATCGGTGCGGTGGTTCTCGAACAGGTTCTGATCGCCATGAAAGCCGAGCGGCTGATGTTCTCGGCCACCGGTGTGCGCGAGGGTCTCCTGCACGAAAAGCTGTCGCCGCAGATGCAGCAAAAGGATCCTGTGATAGAGGCGGCACGCGAACTGTGCGAATTGCGCGCACGCTCTCCTCAACACGCCATTGAGCTGATTGACTGGACGGACCAGCTATTCCAGGAACTCCAGATCGAGGAGACGGCGAACGAAAAACGGTTGCGGCACGCGGCCTGCCTGCTTTCGGACATCGGATGGCGTGCACATCCGGATTACCGCGGCGAGCAGAGCCTCAACATTATATCCAATGCCTCGTTTGTCGGACTTGATCACGCCAGCCGCGCCTATCTGGCCGCCGCTGTTTTTTATAGGCACCAGGGATTGCGGGAAGGAGCCCTGTCCCAGGTCATTCGCGAGCTGTTCACGGACCGCCTCAGGATCCGGGCGAAGGTTCTTGGCGCTACCTTGCGGGTTGCTTCCCTGTTGAGCGCCTCCATGGCCGGACTGCTTCCCAGGATCGGGGTCGTGCGCACCGATAGCGGGCTTGCGATTGAACTGACCGGCGATCTTGCGAACCTGGACGGAGAACGCCTGCGCAAACGCGCGGCGCAACTCGGCAAGGTGATCGACGCGGAAGTCGTTATAGCCCGTTCATAAGGGCGTGTCACAAGTGTGGTTAGGCGGATCAATGCCAAAACCCTGAACGAAAGAGATGTTCGAAAACACATGCCCAGCAGAAGCGAGATTCGAAAACTAAAGCGACATGCCGCAAAGTACCTTCTTCTTCGAGATAAGAACCTGAACTACCACAATTTTTTTAGTAGTGATTGCGTCGCAGTTTTCCCCGAGATACGCGTCTGTTTCAATCGAATAAAAAAAGCCGGAAATACAAGCGTCTGTGCGTTCTTTTCCGAGCTGTCTGATCATCCAGAGCCAGGCAGCAGTGCCGAGATGAAGGGTAAGATCAAGAAGCCGAGCGATTTCGGCCTTCTCGGTCTTGTAAAGTTGAGGAGCTATCGCTCGTTCGTTGTTTCGCGCAATCCCTATACACGCACGCTTTCCGCCTTTCTGGACAAGATTGCGTTCGAGAACGATCCAAAATTCGCGTCTTATCCCGGTTTTGCGGATCCGAGCGCCGAAGGGTTTTTGAAATTTTTGCTGTTTCTTGAAGGCCGCAAATCAAAACCGAACAAGCACTTTTGGCGGCAGACAGACCTGCTTTATCAGCCACTGGACAGGTTTACCTGCGTTGCCAAGCTGGAGTCCTTGAGTGCGGACCTCAACGCGTTTCTCGACCAAGCCGGTATCGGAAACGCAAGCGCCTTGCGTTTCGACCAGCCGCACAGTCTGGAGCGAAGCGAAACCGGTAAAATCACAGGCGCACAAACCAAAATCTCGGAGTACTACAATAACGAGACCATGCAATTGGTCGAAAAAGTCTACCGAGCGGACTTTGACCTCTTTGGATACAAGATTGGCGTGCTGCCAACCCGATAGCTCAAGCGCTGCGTGGCAACCCTGTTTCCCAACAGCGTTGGCGGCTTGCTGTTGTTGCTGCTCGTAAAGCGCTATTCGGCGGCTTGCGTCTTGACGTTGGCCTGGCTGGCAGATTGCGGGAGCGCGACGATCTGCCGGTCCTGAAAGGCGAGGGCGACTTCGCCGCGCTTCAGTTTCAACGCCAGCTCTCCGAACAATTCGCGGCGCCAGCCCTTCATTGCGGCAACATCTGCGTCGTCGCTCGCCGCGATCTTTTCAAGGTCGTCCACCGTCGCAATCACCTTGGCCGCAACGCCGTTGGCCTCGCTGACCATCTTCAGGAGAACCTTCAAAAGATCGACAGCCGCCGCCGAGCCGTCGGGCGCTTGCCGTCCCTTGGGCAGCTTGGGAAGGTTTTCCCGCGGGACCTTCAGCGCCCGCCGGATCGCCTTCAGGATTTCGTCCGCTGACTTTGACCGCTCGAAACCGCGCGGAATTGTCCTCAGACGGCTGATCGCCTCCGGGTCCTGCGGTTGCTGGGCTGCCAGTTCGTAGATCGCGTCGTCCTTGACCACGCGGTTGCGCGGCACGTTCCGATCCTGTGCCTCACGCTCGCGCCAGGCGGCAAGCTCCATCATCACCGCCAGTTCAACCGGCTTGCGCACACGCAGTTTAAGACGCTTCCATGCCTGTTCCGGGTCGGCCTTGTAGGTCCCGACAGACGTCAGCACTTCCATTTCGTCGCGTACCCAATGGCTGCGGTTCTGCTCCGCAAGATTGGCCTTCAGAAACTGATAGGCATCCCGCAGATGGGTGACGTCGGCAAGCGCGTAGTCAAGCTGCTTGTTTGTAAGAGGACGGCGGGCCCAGTCCGTGAACCTGGAGGACTTGTCGATTCGCGCGCCGGTGACCTTGTAGATCAGTTGATCGTAGGAGATGGAATCACCGAAGCCGCACACCATGGCGGCCACCTGGGTATCGAACAGCGGGGCAGGGATCAGTTCGCCAAGATGATAGATGATCTCGATGTCCTGGCGTGCGGCATGGAAAACCTTCGTGACGCTGTCATCCCGCATGAGCCCGAAGAAAGGGGCCAGGTCCAGACCTTCCGACAAGGCGTCGACAATGAATGCCATGTCGGGCCCGGCCATCTGGATTACGCACAGTTTGGGCCAGAAGGTGGTTTCCCTGAGGAATTCCGTGTCAACCGTAACGTAGTCGTGGGCTGCAAGTCGTTGACAGGCGTCGGCGAGATCTTTTGTTTTTGTAATCACATGCATGGTGAGACACAGCTATAACGGAGTTCTGCCGCTTTGTCGCCACGAAATGGAAAGTTTAGGACATTCTCCTCTTGAAGAAGCGCAATGAGTGCGCCTATGTTGAGGAGCCTTCAAAATTGCTTTCCCATGAAGCAGGAGATGCCGGATGCGCAAAATACTTGTGGTGAATTCCAAGGGGGGATGCGGGAAAACAACGATCGCCACGAATCTTGCCGTCGCACTCGCCGCACGGGGCGAAGATGTTGCGCTGGCTGACGCAGACCGGCAGAAGTCAAGTCTCGCCTGGGTCAAGCGGCGCCCGAACAACCTCATGAAGATCGAGGCCCTGAACTGGAGCAAGGAGGGCAACATAGGGGACATGGACAAGAAACTGGACGCCGTCGTGATCGACGGTCCGGGTGGTTTGCGCTCCGAGCTTGCCAAGAACCTGGTCGCAGAGGCGTCCGATATCATTGTTCCCGTCCTGGCATCCGCATTCGATTGGAGCGCCACCTTGAAGTTTCTGGACAACATCTCCGACATCAAGAAGGTCAGAAAGGGCAAGGCGGATATTCATGTTGTCGCCAACAGGATCAACAGGCGCTCGACACAGGTGAGCGACCTGGAGCAGACACTTGCGAAGAAGGGCTATCCCTTGCTGGCCCGGATTTCAGACCGCGTTCTCTATGCGCGTCACGCAGCCAACGGCACCGGTGTGTTCGACAGTTCGGATGCAAAGGCCCATGAGGTGCGGGGGCAGTGGCATCCCGTGCTGCAGGCCGTCGACAGCTGACTCAACCGTCTGACTTCAACTCCTCAAGCAGCTTGTAGTCGGTTGGCGGATCGTCACAGATGCCGGGACCGCATTCCAGGAACGTCGTCAGCACATTTGCAAGCGCGAGAAAAAGCATCAGGAAGAAGGCGAATTTCGCGAGCGGCTGACCGCCAAACCGCCCGTGTTCAGGCTTGTCGACCAGTGCTTTCTTGTACTGTCCCTCGAACAGCAGCATGACGGCCGTTCCCAGAATGACCAGAAAGAAGCTGATCCCGGCCCATGTGTAGTAGTGCAGACCGAGGACCGGTGAGCCGTAGCTGCCCGTGCCCGGCACGATATGGAGGAGGATCTGGCGAATCGAGACGCTGCCTCCATAAATCGCGGCCAGCAGCATGATGCCGTAGTGGTGCGGCTTGGCTCCGTAGATCAGGTTGAGGCAAAGGCCATAGCCGACACCGACGAGCGCGACGCGCTGCAACAGGCAGAGCGGGCAGGGCAACTCGTCCAGCGCAAATTGAAAGGCGTAGGCGGCGATCAGGATCCCGCAAATGACGAGAAGCCCGATCGCATTCAGTGTCCGGGACGGATGCGGCGCAAGAATGATCATGTGTTCGGGTCCTACAGTCTGATCGTGAGGGGGCTTGTTGCGTGATAGTCGAGCCAGTAAATGCTCATCACGAGTGCGACTGCGAAAACCATGTAGGAAAGGCGCCAGCGATCCCGCCAGGCAAGGATGATGGCAATCGTCATGAGTGCGAAAAGAAGAGAAATCACGTTCGGCCCCCCGTAGAATCGAGACACAGGCAGCTTATAGCAGAGGTCGCGCAGCGGCAATTTTCAACCTGCGCGTTTGGCCGCGCTCAGGAACCCTTGCGGCTCCTGATGAGGCCCGTACAGGATCACGTGGCGCGCAATCCTTCGGCGCGGGCGACAGACGCTCTACGGTCAGTCCGGTTGGCGCAGTGACGCGTCATCAAAGGCAGGTTTTCACCGGCAGTGCGTAGACCAAGGATGTGCATGGCCGAAAAATCAACGGCGCGCAGCGGCGGTATCGGGATTTCGCTTCCCACACGAACCCTGTCTCGCGGTGATCGGCAGGCATCGTCAAACTCTCTCCCTTGACTTTCGCTCCGCAACATGGCTTGTGCAGCCCGACACGGCCTGCCTTCGGCGGGCCGTAATGATTTTTCATGCCAAGAAGAATGCCGAGGAATTAGCATGCACCCCTACCGTAGCCACACGTGCGGTGATCTCCGTCTGTCCGACGAAGGCCAGACCATCCGTCTTTCGGGTTGGGTCCACCGGGTCCGCGACCACGGCGGGGTGCTGTTCATCGATCTGCGCGACCACTACGGCGTGACCCAGTGCGTCGTCGATCCGGATTCCGATGCGTTCGGGCTCGCCGAGAGCGTGCGTTCCGAATGGTGCATCCGTATCGACGGCAACGTGAAAAAGCGCACGGACGAAACGATCAACCCGGAGCTTCCGACAGGCGAGGTTGAGATCTTCATCCGCGAGATGGAAGTTCTCGGATCCGCCAAGGAACTGCCGCTCCCCGTGTTCGGCGACCTTGAGTACCCGGAAGAAGTCCGTCTGAAATACCGTTTCCTCGACCTGCGGCGCGAGAAACTGCACAACAACATGATGCTGCGCTCGGATGTCATCCGGGACTTGCGTGACCGCATGTGGTCGATCGGTTTCAACGAGTTTCAGACCCCGATCATCACGGCATCGTCGCCGGAGGGCGCGCGGGACTTCCTGGTGCCGTCGCGATTGCATCCCGGCAAGTTCTACGCCCTGCCGCAGGCACCACAGCAGTTCAAGCAGCTGCTGATGGTCTCCGGCTTCGACAAGTATTTCCAGATCGCCCCCTGTTTCCGCGATGAGGACCCGCGCGCCGACCGCTCACCGACTGATTTTTATCAGCTCGACATCGAAATGTCGTTCGTCACCCAGCAGGATGTATTCGACACGATCGAACCGGTTCTGGCGGGCTGTTTCGAGAAATTTGGCGGCGGCCGCCCGGTGAACCGTGACTGGCCTCAGATCGCCTACAAGGACTCTGCGCTCTGGTACGGCACCGACAAGCCGGATCTCAGGAACCCGATCAAGATGCAGATCGTCTCCGACCACTTTGCCGGATCCGGTTTCGCCATCTTTGCCAATCTGCTGGAACAGCCCGGCACGGAAATCCGTGCGATCCCCGCGCCCAAGGGCGGAAGCCGCAAGTTCTGCGACCGGATGAACAAGTTCGCGCAGGGCGAGGGCCTTCCGGGCATGGGTTACATTTTCTGGCGCAAGGCGGAAGACGGCTCGATGGAAGCCGCCGGCCCCCTTGCCAAGAACATCGGACCCGAGCGCACGGAAGCAATCCGCGTCCAGCTGGGTCTGGAAGTCGGTGATGCCGCCTTCTTCCTTGGCGGCAAGCCGAAACAGTTCGAGCCGGTGGCGGCGAAGGCACGTGTGATCATCGGTGAGGAACTTGGCCACACGGACAAGGACCGCTTCGAATTTGCCTGGATCGTCGATTTCCCGATCTACGAGAAGGACGAAGAGACCGGAGAAATCGACTTCGAGCACAATCCTTTCTCCATGCCGCAGGGCGGAATGGACGCGCTTGATGGTGATCCCCTTCAGGTCAAGGGCTGGCAGTACGACCTTTCCTGCAACGGCAACGAACTGGTGTCAGGCGCGATCCGGAACCACAAGCCCGAGATCATGTACAAGGCATTCGAAATTGCCGGGTATCCGTCCGAAGAAGTCGATAAGCGCTTCGGCGGCATGGTCAACGCGTTTCAATACGGGGCCCCTCCGCATGGCGGCTGCGCGGCAGGTATCGACCGGATCGTGATGCTTCTGGCGAATGAAGCCAACATTCGCGAGGTTATGTTGTTCCCGATGAACCAGAAGGCCGAGGATCTCATGATGGGGGCACCCAGCGACGCGACCTCTGCACAGCTGCGCGATCTGCATTTGCGCTTGAACCTGCCGGAAGAATAATAGCACCGTTTTCGTGGCCGCGACTGTCTGACCGAATGCGCGCGCTTTGAACCCCCCATGGTTTCGATTGAGAGCGGCGGACAAAGGAAAGTCGTTCAAGACCAGCAAACAAAAAAGCCCGGGGACGTCCCGGGCTTTTTCACTTTTTCGGGGCGGTTTACTGGTTGGCGGTGATGCCGACCGACAGAATTTGCGGGATCATCTGCGGTGCCAGCATTGCTGTCCCCATCACCTGGGAAAACGGCACAGGTGCACCTGGCGCGGCTGTGATTTCCAGTGATCCGGGCGCATTCAGATAGTCGGTCACGGCCTTGGCGACCTGACCTTCAAGTTCCTTGTTCTGCAGCATGCCGAGCATCAGGGGCAGAGTTCCCGTCAAACCGCCGACATAAGTCGGCACGTCGACGCCTGCTTTCTTCGCTTCCTGGTCCAGGATGCGGCCGGTAAGCGAGGCATCGTCCAGGCGGATTTTTGCGTCCACGACCGAAACGTTCTGCAGAAGCCCCATGGCTTCTTCCGGCTTGTCGGACTTCGCTTCCAGCTGTTCCACGACCTCCCGGGTCACGCCGCCAAGAGACAGGGAGACCGTCAGGCTGGCCGCATCCTTGGCATCGATCCTGAGCTCTGGAATGTTGATGGTCGCAGCGTCGACATCCCACTTGCCCGACGCGGTCACATCGAGAGAAAGCGTTTCATACCCGAGATCGGAAAGCGTCTTTGCCTCTTCAACTTCAAGCTCTTTCACGTCGACGACGGCACCGCTCAGGGCAAAGCTTCCCGAGGTCGGCAAGTCGCCGTCCATGCTGTCTATCGTGGACGTGATCGACTGGATATCGGCAATCTTGCCGTCGTCGTCACTGATCTGGATGGTCTTGATTTCGACAGTCCTGTAGCCCGGGCCGGACGGCGACGTCTTTGCGGCAGCCTCCGCTGGCGAGGGAAGCACAAGCTGCGTGGCGTTGAGCGTGCCGACCGACATGCCGCCGTCATCCGCTTTCAGCTCAAGCGTCTCCAGACCAAGACTGTCGAGCTTGAGACGGCCATTGTCGAGGACCTCGCCGCCGCCTAGCGTCGTCTTGGCAATCGTCACCTTGCCGTCTCCTCCATCCGCGATGACAAGATCGCCGATCGAGACGGTGTCCCCCGAAGCATCGACGGATCCGTAGCTTTCAACAGTGCCCTCCTGAGCGTCCACAACGGACAGGAAGGCGTCAGCAACATCGTTGCCGGTCGGGTCGAAGGCAAGGGAGGGGGCCGACTGAAGCGCGAGCAGGCTTACAGCCGTGCACAGGCCGATTGCGAAACGGGGCGAGGGGGAAAACATCATGTAAAACTCCACCATGAAAAAGCGGGCACACTCTGCTCGATGTTTCGTGCCGAAGCAAGGCTGTTGCAGCATGCCGCCAAGGTGTCTTGCTCGTGTCACTCGGCAAAGAGGCAAGGGGCGCTAGGCAGCAGCCTTTTCCCGAAACTGCTCCTTGGCACGGTCGATGTCTTCGAGCGAAGGCAGGCTGGCCTCGTTGCCGAGATGCTGGATCGCGTGCGTCGAAGCCGCGCGGGCGAACTCGAAATGCTCGCTCCAGCTGCGTTCGGGATGGGTGAGATAGGAGGCGATATAGGCGCCGTGAAAGACATCGCCCGCCCCGTTTGAATCGACGACCTTCTGCAACGGAACGTCGAGCGCGGGCAGGATCTTGTCCGCTCCTCCCGCTTCGTACCAGACAGTGCCGTGTTCACCGAGCGTGACGGCGCCGACCGGGCAGTTCTTGGAGCGCAGGTATTGCAGGGTTTCACCCGTCGATTTCCCAAGTTGCTGACAGAACCGCTCAGAGACAACGGCGATGTCGATGTGATTGAGCAATTCGTCCGTGTTCTCCCGGACCGCACCGCCGTCGAGTGATGTCAGGATGCCGAGGTTCCGGCAGGTCGCCGCATAGTGGTGGGCGGCATCGGGCATGTGGCCGTCCAGGTGCAGCGCCTTCATGCCGGTCAACGTGAGAGGCGGAAAGGGGTGCAGGAAGTCGTTGTCGCGGCAGCGCACGATCGCCCGTTTCCCGGATTTCGGCATGATGAAGGACAGGGAGGAGTCGCGCACCTTGCGGCCATGGACCGAAATGCCATAGGCGCTTGCCATGTCCAGGAACATGCGTGCAAGCCAGTCGTCGGCGAGCGAGCACAGGACGTCCGGACGCCCGCCGAGCTTGGCGCAGCAAAATGCAGCTGTAACGGCATTGCCGCCAAAGCTGATTGCGTAGTCCTGTGCGATCGCCTTCTCGTCGCCTGTTGGCAGCTTGTCGGTCAAAAAGGTAACGTCGATATAGGCTTGGCCGATAAACAGTGCCTGCATAAGCAACTCCCGTTTTTCCGTGGAACGTATCGTGGCGGCACTTAATCACGTGCCCGCTTCGCTCAGCCTTGATCTGGATGAAACACCATCACATTCAGTCCTTGTTTACCCAGATCGGCCATGGTCAGGAAGAGTTTATTGGTCCACAGGTACACAATTGCCCTTCCGGTATCTAGGTTTTGCGAAAACGGTGCTGATCGCCCTTGTTCTGGCGACCACGCCCCTGTTTGCGATCAATATCATCTTGAACCAGTTTGCCGAGCGCCGGGCGTTGACCGAGATGGAAGCCATGGGCGAGGTGTCGATCCACCGCGCCGAGGAGGCAATCAGTACCACGGTGAGCCTGCTTCAGCGGCTCGACCGGGACGGCGTGCAGACCTGCAGCGCGGAAGACCGGGTGATCTTCGAAAGACTGATCATCGAAAACGGAATGATCGATGCCCTCGGTCTTGTTGATGCCAAGGGGCAGCGCATGTGCATCGTTCCCGACCGTGAACTGGCCGGCAAGATCATTCTTCCTCCGGTCCGCACCGACGGCCCGCTGGTAGGCATAGGCATGCTGGACCGCGACTATCTTGGCGCAAAAGCAGCTGTCATCAGCTGGGACCTGAAGGACCAGACCAGGCTGTTCGCCGAGGTGACCCCGGCGGTCATTGCAATGGACCCGGGACCGGAATATCTGCGTTCCTACAGAAGAGCGGAGCTGCGCCTGGGAAACAATCTGCTCTGGTACAATGTCGGTGGTTACAATTCAGAAGGATCGAATCCGGAAAGCGTTCTTTCGGTTGATGTCATGTCGGAGCTGTATCCGCTCGTCGCGACCATCACAGCGCCCGAGAGCGCGGCCGCACATGTCGTCAAGGATCTGAAAGTCGTCGCGGCAGCCGCCTGCGCCGGTATTGCCGTCCTGTTCGTCGCGATTGGTGTCTGGCTTTCGTGGCGGCCTGAGAGCGAAGCCAATGACGAATTCGTGGCCGCAATCCGCAACGGCGAATTCATCCCCTTTTATCAGCCGGTCATGGATATCGAGACCTTGCGCCTGCGCGGGTGTGAGGTTCTGATGCGCTGGCGGCGTCCGAACGGAATGATCGTGTCTCCGGGCCAATTCATGGCCTACGCGGAAAACAACGGTCATATTTTCGATATGACGCGCCACATCATGCGGCTGTCCTCGGAGGAGGTGGGGGATCTCTATGGCGAGAACCCTGACTTCAAGCTCTCCATAAATCTGTTCGCGGGCCACTTTCTCGACCGGGAAGTGGTTGCCGACATCAAGTCGATATTCGAAAAATCGAAAATCTCGTTCCAGCAGATCGTTGTCGAGGTCACCGAGCGCCATCCCCTGGAGGATATGGAACTCGCGCGCAAGATCATGGCAGAGCTTCAGGCGCTCGGCGTGCGCGTCGCCCTGGACGATGTCGGTACCGGTCACGGCGGGATGGCTTACCTGCAAAAACTCGGTGTCGATATCATCAAGATCGACAAGATGTTCATCGACACGATCAGCTCCGACGACAATTCCACGACGATCGTGGACTCCATGGTGGAGCTTGCCGACAACCTTGGAATGGGCATCATCGCCGAAGGTGTCGAGCAGGAAGAGCAGATCGAACGCCTGCTTGAACTCGGCGTAACCGCCGCCCAGGGCTATTTCTTTGCAGCGCCCATGCCCGCAGACGAATTCATTGCCTTTGCGGAGCGCATGGAGCAGGAGGCGCTCGAACGGACACGCCTGGCGGCCGAAGCCGCCGCCGCCGAAGACGCCGCGAACGAAGCGGCAATGTCCAACGCAGCGGCCTGATCGCAATCAGGCAGTCGCCTGACGGCATTTTCCCCCAAAGCACCCGACATCGACGCACAAATGCGTGAGGCTCTGACAAAACGCTTGTCTGTACCGGCTGGACGGTTTATGTAACAGGCGACTTTACCGACCAGACGGTTTGAAAATGACGGCACGTGCTTCAAGACAATCCCCGGATTCAAAGTCAGACATCCTGACGGCCGCGATCGAGGTTATTCGCCGCTCCGGCGCGCAGAACTTCACCATCGATGCGGTCGCGGAGGAGAGCGGATTTTCCAAGGGGGGCGTTCTCTACAACTTTCCAACCAAGGATGCGCTCATTCGGGGGATGGTCGAGTTCCTCGGCGGACAGTTCGAAACCGATGTTCTGGCCGCACGGGCCGCCAATCTGGGGTCGAAGTCGCCAACGCTCAGCGGCATGATCGACGTTACGGAAAGATGGCTGGAAATCAGGCGCGACGTGGCGCAGGCCATTCTTGCGACGACGGTTGACCGCCCCGAACTGACCGAACCCTTTTTGAAGGTGAAGCGGCGGTTCAAGGCAGCGATCGCGGAAGAAACGGATGAGTTCGGCAAGGCGATGGCCATCTGGTCCAGCCTTGAAGGGCTGCACTTCTCGGTCGCGCATTGCGTTTCGATCCTGGAAGACCACGAACGGGCGGCGGTCCTGAGCGAGCTCAGAAACCACCTTGAACAAGACTGAATTGAAAACAGGACGGCAGATGGTGACGGTTCAAAGAACAAAGACTGCCCGCTGGATGGCGGTTCTGGTTGCGGTGGTCGGTCTCGCCGCCTGCCAGGAAGATGCGGCAAATCCCGTCGCGGAGGCAGAAGCGAAACTGCATGCCGCGCCGAGACCGGCCAAGATCTTCACGGTGACAGACGAGATCGGCCTGATCGAAAGGCGTTTTGCCGGGCGTGTTGCGGCCGTTCAGACGGTTGATCTCTCCTTCCAGGTATCGGGCAAGCTGCTCGAGCTGCCCGTCCTGGAAAGCCAGCAGGTCTCGAAAGGGGACCTGATCGCGAAGCTTGACCCGAAGGACTACGAGCGCGCGGTCCGCGAAGCCACGATCAATGTGGACCAGGCCAAACGGGAGCTGGACCGGATCGAGACGCTCAAGGAGCGATCGGTGATTTCGCAGTCTGCATATGATGAGCAGAAGAATGCGTACGACCTTGCCCTGGAACGGTTGGAAGAAGCGCGTCAGAACCTTGAATACACCACTCTGGAAGCTCCCTTCGACGGCATCGTGTCCCTTCGTCTCGTTGACAATTTCACGACCGTCAGCGTCGCGACACCGATCGTTCGCATGCATGATGTTTCGGAAGTCCAGGTCGACATCAATGTCGCTGAATCGCTTTTCGGACGTGTGACCGCGTCCGAGGTTTCCTCGATCGAAGCGAAATTTCCGGCGTATGGCGAAAAGATATTTCCGCTCGAATACCGCGAGCACTCCAGTCAGGTGGACGAGGTGACGCAAACCTACCGGGTCACTCTGGCGATGCCGCGCGAAGGCGTCGATCAGTTGTCGCCCGGAATGACGGCGTCCGTCATCGTCAAGCTTGTTCCCGAGGGGCTTGAACTTGGCGAACAGTTGCTCGTGCCAACGGCGTCGGTCGCCGTCGATGGCGAGGGCAACACCTATGTCTGGAAGTTTGCGGAGGCAACCGGCGCGGTTTCCAAGCAACCGGTCGAGATCGGCACGATCATGGGAGACTACATCCCCATTCGCTCCGGCATTGCGACGGGCGACGAAATCGTTTCAGCCGGCGTTGCCTATCTCAGCGACGGGCAGATCGTGCGCCGTCTGCGCTGACAAGAGCTTCTAGAAGTCAAGGGATCACGGATCGTGGACATTGCACGCTACTCCATCGAGAAGCCGGTCAACACTTGGATGATCGTGCTGATCGCATTTCTCGGCGGTCTTTGGGGTCTGACCTCGGTCGGGCGCCTGGAAGATCCGGCCTTCACCATCAAGGAAGCGCAGGTCATCACCGCCTATCCGGGCGCAACGGCGGCGGAAGTCGAGAACGAGGTTACCGAGATCCTCGAAACGGCGATCCAGCAGATGCCGCAGCTTGATGAGATCAGGTCCGTTTCCGAGCCCGGGCTTTCGCGCATCAGCGTGGAGATCAAACCGACCTACGACGGAGCCGAACTGCCGCAGGTCTGGGACGAATTGCGCCGCAAGGTCGGAGACGAGCAAAGGAACCTTCCCACCGGCGCGCAGCCTCCTCTTGTCTATGACAGTTTCGGTGATGTTTTCGGTCTTTTTTATGCCTTCACGGCCGACGGCTACACAAATCGTGACATCCGCGACACGGTGAAACGGATCCGGCGGGAATTGCTCGCGGTTCCGGGCGTCGGCAAGGTGGAAGTCGACGGCGAACCCGAGGACGTCATCTATCTGGATGTCGATCAGGACAAGATGGCCGGCCTCGGCATTTCCATGACCGATATCGTTGGCGTTCTGGATGCGGAGAACAGGATCCAGTCAAATGGCTCGGCGGTTTCCGGCCAGTCCCGCATTCGCTTGATGACGCCGTCGGCCTTTGAGGATTTCAGCGGAATACAGGATCTGATCGTCGGTCGCCCGGGCTCGACCGCGATGATCCGCCTGTCGGACATTTCCACGCTCGAACTGGGAGAGCCGGAGCGCCCGCGCAAGCTTATCCGCCATGACGGCCACCGGGCCGTGACCATCGGCGTGTCGCAGGTCGATGGCACCAACATTGTCGACGTGGGCAACCGGGTCGTGGACAGGCTGGCGGAAATTGAGGGGTTGCTGCCCGTCGGCATGCAGATCCACCCGATCTACGAGCAGAATATTGTCGTCGACGAATCCGTGAACGGCTTCATTCTCAACCTCGCCGCCTCCGTCGTCATCGTGATCGGCGTGCTCGCGCTCTTCATGGGCTGGCGGGCGGCCGTGGTTGTGGGAACCGTGCTCCTGCTGACCGTCATGGCCACCGTCCTGTTCATGCGGATCTTCAACATCGAGATGGAGCGCATCTCGCTCGGCGCATTGATCATCGCCATGGGCATGCTCGTGGACAACGCGATCGTCGTGGCCGAAGGTATGATGATCAATATGCAGCGCGGGCAAAGGGCGATCGAGGCCGCGAGCCGGGTCGTCAGGCAGACGATGTGGCCGCTCCTGGGGGCGACCGTCATCGGCATCATGGCGTTCTCGGGGATCGGCCTGTCGCCGGACGCCACGGGTGAGTTCCTGTTTTCGCTCTTTGCGGTGATCGGAATTTCGCTGCTGCTGTCCTGGGTCTTCGCTGTGACCGTGACGCCGCTGTTCGGGAAGTACTTCTTCCGCACGGCAGAGGGGAATCCCGACGACCATGATCCTTACAAAGGTATTCTTTACACCATCTACCGCGGTTTCCTCGTAGGCGCACTGCATGTCCGGCTGTTGTCCGTCCTGGCGCTTGTCGGCATTACGGTCGCCTGTGTCATGGCCTTCGGCAATGTGAAGCAGGCCTTTTTCCCGGACAGCAACACGCCGATTTTCTACATCCACTACTGGTCTCCGCAGGGCACCGATATCAGGGCAACCGAGGCCGATCTTGCGGAGATGGAGAAGGTCATTCTTGCCGACGACCGCGTGGAAGCCGTGACAAGTTTTGCAGGCGGTGGCGCAACCCGGTTCATGCTGACCTATGCGCCCGAAGACGCCAATCCCGCTTACGGCCACATGCTCATCCGGACGAAGAACCGTGACGACATCGATCTTCTGGCACTGGATCTGCGCGCGCAGTTCGGCGAGCGCTTTCCCGGCGCCCAGATCATTACCAAGCGCCTTGTTTTCGGTCCTGGCGGCGGTGCCAAGATTGAGGCCCGGTTCTCCGGGCCGGATGCCAATGTCCTCAAACGGCTCGGCGATGAGGCCCAGGCGATCTTCTCGCTGCCGGACAACAGGTTGGCTGACGTCAACACGGACTGGAGACAGCGCGAACTGGTCGTGCGCCCGGAGTTCGAAGAGGACAGGGCACGGATTTCGGGTGTCACCCGCGAAGAGCTGTCGCTGTCGCTGCAGTTCGCGACGGAAGGTGTTCAGGTGGGATCCTATCGCGATGTCGACGAGAGTATCCCGATTGTCGCCCGCAAGGCGGGCCCGGAAGGCATCTCGGTTAATGAAAGCGTCTCCGACTCGCTTGTCTGGAGCACAGGGCAGCGTCGCTATGTTCCGATCGATCAGGTCGTGAGCCGGTTCGTCATGGAACCGCAGGATACGTTGATCCACCGGCGGGACCGCGTCCGCACGCTGACCGTCAAGGCGGAGACGACGGCGGGTGAAACGGCGACCGCCGCGCTCGCCAGGGTGCGGCCACAGATCGAGGCAATCACGTTGCCGCCGGGCTACGGACTGGAATGGGGCGGGGAATACGAAAGCACGAATGATGCGCAGGCGTCGCTCGGAGCCCAGTTGCCGCTTGGCTTCCTGGTCATGCTGATCATTTCGATCCTGTTGTTCGGTTCGATCCGTCAGCCCCTGATCATCTGGCTGATGGTGCCCATGTCGATCAACGGTGTCGCGATTGCACTGCTGGCGACCGACACGCCTTTCGGCTTCATGTCACTGCTCGGGTTCCTGTCGCTCTCCGGGATGCTGATCAAGAATGCGATCGTGCTGTTGGAAGAGATCGACCGGCTGATCGAAGAAGGCAGCGAGAAATACGATGCCATCGTCACGGCAAGCGTCTCGCGTATGCGGCCTGTCATGCTGGCGGCCATCACCACGATCCTCGGGATGGCACCGCTCCTGTCGGATGCGTTCTTCAGGGGAATGGCGGTGACCATCATGGGTGGTTTGGCCTTCGCGACCGTCTTGACCCTGATCGCGGCTCCGGTTCTTTACGCCCTGTTCTTCCGGGTGCGTCCGCCAAAGCGGGCCAACAGGGACGAGGGATCTGCGGATGCTGCCACCGCGGTACCTGCAGAGTAGCAGCAGGCCAAAAAGAAAACCCGTCCGGGGGGGCTGCGCGGCCCAAAAGAAAAAACCCGTCCGCGGGGCCTGCGCGGACGGGTTGATCCAGCTGCCGTGGCAGTATCGGTTTCGGAAGGTCGAAACCCGGACCGGTCTCTCAGCCGGACGCCATCTCACGCTGGACGGTCGACTTGGCGACCTTGATATTGTCGAGCACCTTGGGGCAGCTGGTGCTCGACGCCTGCTTCTCCGACAGGAAGGACGACATGCGTGCTTCCAGGTCTTGCAGCCGGGTTCGGCGGGTGAACTTCGGTTGCATTGCAGGTAAAGCCATAAAAGGCCAAAACGGGTTCATGACAGTTTCCTTTCGCGGGCACCTTCGTGTGTGCCTCAATACGCCAACTGGTTCGCGTTCAGGCTTGTTTCAATCCTGGTGATTTCGTCACGCAAACGAAGCTTGAATTTCTTCAAGGAGCGTATGTGCTGCGCGTCGGGGTAGGGATGCAGTTCCTCACGTCGGATCAGGGAATCCAGCGTGTTGTGCTGGCTGCGCAAGGATTTCAAACGGTTGTACATCGCCTACCTCCACGTTGTTGGCTGTTGCTGTGTCGATGACCATGATATGGGGTGGTTTCGGTATAGAAGAAATACATTGTTTGTATTAATGTGATAGAAGAAAACTATCGCCAGGTGGAAAACGATGCATTTCAGACCGTCCCCGCGCCAATTGGACTATTTCATAGCTCTTGCCGAGACGCTTCATTTCGGCAAGGCAGCCGAAAAGTGCAACGTGTCCCAGCCGACTTTGTCTTCACAATTCAAGCTCTTGGAAGAGAGTCTCGGATGCGGGCTACTGGAGCGCGGCGGCGGAGACATCAGTCTCACGGCGGCTGGAGAGCGGCTGTTGCCTCTCGCCCGTCAGGCTCTTGAGAGTTTGGACGAAATTGTGGCAGTGGCACAGGCCGGCCGGGCAAATCTGGGTGGATTGATACGCTTGGGAGTCTCGCCCACATTCGGGCCTTATTTCATGCCCTATCTGCTGCCGATTCTGAAGGACAGTTTCCCCGATCTTGAGCTTTACATCCGCGAAGACCGGCCGAATCTGCTGGAGGAAGGCCTCGCCGCAGGCGCTTTGGATTGCATTATTACGCCGGACATCACACCGACCGGGCAACTGACCGAACGCGTGATCTGTCACGAGAGCGTTTCGCTCGCCGTGCCGAGGTCGCATCCGCTGTCCGGTCTGGACACCGTGCCCGTGTCGCTTCTGAAAGGCGAAAAGCTTCTTTCTCTCGGGCAGGGCTTCCGGCTGCACAACGATGTTCAGGCGCTGGCGCGGGCTGCCGGCGCCGATTTCCTTCAGGACTACGAGGGCACCAGTCTCGACGCGCTTCGCCAGATGGCTTCGATCGGCATGGGACTGGCGCTCTTTCCCGCCGCCTACATCGCGTCGGAGTTTCCCAAGGAGCAGAACCTGCTTTTGAAGTCCGTTGAGGGCATCACCATGCAGCGTGTCATGTATCTTGTCTGGCGCAGCGGCAGTTCGCGGGCGGCGCATTACGAAAAGCTGCTGTCTCTGGCTCAGGAGGCCGTTATGAGCATGGCCGCCGCGGGCGTCGAACCGGCGAACGCGGCATAGGGAGGCTGGTGTGAAACGATCAAACAGAAAGCTCGGTCCGATGACTACCGCCATTCACGGCGGCGAAACACCGGATCCTGCAACGGGTGCGTCCGCGCCGCCCCTTCACATGAGTTCGACCTTCGTGGCGGAGGACGTTGCAGGCTTTTCGGCTCATGACATTGACGATGCCGGTGAGGGGTTCATCTATGCGCGCTGGAGCAATCCGAGTGTTGCGATGCTGGAGGCCAAGATTGCCGCGCTCCAGGGGACTGAGGACTGTCTCTGCCTTGCCTCCGGCATGGCCGCTGCGACCGCGATCTTCCTGACCTTTCTGTCGGTCGGCGATCATGTTGTCGTTTCCGATGTCTCTTATGCTGGTGTCGCCGAGCTTGCGCGCGAAACGCTGCCGCGCCTCGGCATCGACGTGACGATGGTGGACATGTCGGATCTGGAGGCTGTTGCCGCTGCGATCCGGCCGGCCACCAAACTGGTCCATACCGAAACACCGGTCAATCCGATCATGAGACTGACGGATCTGAAGGCGGTCTCGGAGCTTGCACACACGGTGGGCGCGCTCCACAGCTGTGATGCCACATTTGCATCGCCGCTCGGAATGGATGCCGCCGCCCTCGGCGTCGATCTGGTGATGCACTCGATCACGAAATACATCGGCGGTCACGGCGACGCCGTCGGCGGTGCCGTTGCGGGCCGGGCGGATCTGATCGCCGGCTTGCGCAAGGAAGCGGCGATACACCACGGCGGTGTCCTGTCACCCTTCAATGCATGGCTGATCGCGCGGGGGGGCGCCACGCTTCCGCTGCGCATGAAGGCGCATCAGGCCGGTGCCTCGGAAGTCGCCGGGTGGCTGGAGGGGCACCCTGCGGTGACGCGGGTCATGTATCCGGGGCTGCCGTCCCATCCGCAGCATGATCTTGCCGCGCGCCAGATGTCGAATTTCTCGGGCATGATTTCCTTTCAGGTCGGTTCCGCGGAGAAGGGCCGGACGTTTGCGCGCCGGATGATCGACCGTCTGGAAATCATCCACTATGCGGTCTCGCTCGGTCATCACCGCTCATTGATCTTCTGGATGGAAACCGGTCCGCTCATGGAGACGTCTTTCCGCCTCGAAGGCAGGCAGCTGCGCTCATACAGGGACTATGCCGGGGACGGAATTTTCCGGCTGTCCGTGGGTCTGGAAGATGCAGAAGACCTGATCGCGGATCTGGAGAATGCGCTCGGCTAGGTGACGAACCTGCAAATGAGTCCATCACCTGGGCTTGCAACTCGGGGAAGCGCTGCGGGAAACCGAGTTGCCGCGTGATGCTTTTCATGCCAGCATTTCGGGTGAGGTTGTACCCTTGCAGCACAGGTTGCGGGAGTGCGGCCCGGGGCAGAGGAGGAGAGCCATGCCTGAGATTTCCAGCGACCGCGATTGTCAGACCGTGATCACCACGTTCGAGATGACACCGGGAACCTGTTTCGACCTCCTGGATGAACTTACGGACGCGTACCGGGATTTCATCCAGCATCAGCCCGGATTCATCGGGGCGGGACTTCACGTCAATGACGCCCAGACCCGGATCGCCAACTATTCGCAATGGCGCAGACGGGAGGATTTCCTTGCCATGTTGCGCACACCGGAAATGCGCGAGCGCAACAGGCGGATCCATGCGCTTTGCAAGAGTTTCGAACCTGTCATGTACGATGTGGCGGAGAGCTTCAACTGACACCTCTTGCGCTGTTTGAGCGCCCCTGCGGCCGCAATATCAGGCGCATCGCGACCGGATTGCCGGTGCAATCGGCTTTCGGCCCAAACGGCGTGTGACAAGCGCTTGCCTTTGGAAAGAGAACCCTCAATACAGGAAGCCATGCCTTATCAGATCACCGATTGCCGGGCGTTGCAGGCCGCGCAGCTTTGCGGCGCGATGAACGCGGCATTCTCCGACTATGTCGTGCCCTTGTCGCTGACGGAAGACAAGTTTCTGGAGTTTCAGATGCAGCGCGGTTTTTCGGGTGAGCATTCCTTTGTCGCCATGGCCGGGGCCGATATCGCCGCTTTCTGGTTCTCAAGCGCGCCTTTGCCTGCCTATGAAAACCACGCCTACACGCTATCTGTCGGGACCGTGCCGGCACATCGCCGCAAGGGCCTGTCGAGACAGTTGTTGCAAAAGGTGATTGAACGGCAGAAACCCGATGGTGGGCGCGGGCTTCAGCTCGAGGTGATCACAACCAACGAAAAGGCCGCGAACGCTTATCGGGACTTCGGATTTCAGGTGCGCCGCACGTTACGTGTTTGCCGGACCACCGGTAAAGGTTTGGACTTTGCCGAGGAACCGGAATTCGACCTTGAGAACATCCCGGTTGATCAGCTCCCCGGTGACGAGAGCGCATTTTTCGACACTCAGCCGACACCGCAAAACAGCCGCGCTGCGTTGCGCGCGCTCCAGGGCAGATCGCATGTGTTGGGCGTCCTTGCGGATGGGAGCCTCGTCGGCTGGGGCGCGTCATACGCGGACGGCTCTGTCGCCCAGATCGCGGTTCACAGGCAGTTCCGGCGGCGCGGAGCGGGGCGCGTGCTGCTTGACGGTCTCAGGCGCGCTGCCGGGGCCGACCAGTTGACCTTCGTGAATGTCGACACCGCGGCGGAGGGTGTGAATGCATTTCTCGACCGGTCCGGCGCCGAAGACCGTGTCCATCAACTGGAGATGCGGCTGACTTTCGAGGATTGAAACACGTCGCCTCACTCGCCCTTCTTGAAGGGAGCGTGTTCGGCAAGGGCTTCGTTCTCGCGCTCCACGGCGAAGCGTTCCTGTTCCAGGTAATCGGCGACCGCCTGGTGAAGACCTTCATGGGCGATCCAGTGGGCGGAATAGGTGGTGGTCGGCAGATAGCCGCGCGCAAGTTTGTGCGAGCCTTGCGCGCCCGCTTCAACCCGTTTCAAACCCCTGGAAATGGCAAAGTCGATTGCCTGGTAGTAACACAGCTCGAAATGCAGGAAGGGATGATGCTCGCTGCAGCCCCAGTGCCGGCCGAACAGGGTCTCCGACCCTATGAAATTCAGCGCACCGGCGACGTAGCGTCCGTCCCGTTTTGCCATTACCAGGAGCGTTTGTTCTGAAAGCCGTTCGTTGATCAGCGAAAAGAACTGCCGGTTGAGATAGGGACGTCCCCACTTGCGGGACCCGGTGTCCATGTAGAACCCGTAAAAGGCGTCCCAATGCGCTTCGCTCAGGTCTGCCCCGGTTGCCCACTCGACCTCAATGCCCTCTGCACTAAGCGCCTCGCGCCGTTCTTTCCTGATCGCCTTGCGCTTGCGGGAGGCGAGATCGGCGAGGAAGCCGTCAAAGGTCTCGTAACCGTTGTTTTCCCAGTGAAACTGCTGGTCCGTGCGCTGCAGGTAGCCAAGATCTCCGAGACCATCCCATTCCGGCTTGGTCAGGAAGGTCGCATGGACGGAGGATGCGCCGCTTCTCTGGCACACCTGCACGAGGCCGGCCGCAAGCGCCTGGAGCCCGGCGTCGCGGTTGATACCCGGACCGACAAGAAATCGCCGGCCTGTTGCCGGCGTGAAGGGAACCGAGATCTGAAGCTTCGGATAGTATTCGCCGCCGGCACGATAAAACGCGTCCGCCCAGCTGTGGTCGAAGACATATTCGCCCTGGGAATGGCTCTTGAGATACGCCGGAACCGCCCCGAGAACGTTGCCTTCCGCATCTTCGAGCAGCATGTGGCGCGGCAGCCAGCCAGTCGCATTCGTGGCGCAGCCTGATGCCTCCAAGGCTTCCAGAAAAGCGTGGGAGAGAAAAGGGTTATACGAGGTTTCTTCATGTATTGAGTGAGGAGCACCCAGGGCATCTGCCAGGTCGGACTGTTCCGGCTGGCCGAAGACAGAAGAAACCTCGGTCCGCAGAGGCTTTCCGGCGCCATCCAGCTGCCAGCCGGGATTGGCGACGGCATCCCATTTGTCCGCGGACACATCCTTCAGGGAGGACAGGATCCGCAAAGAAATCGTTTGTCCGTCGGCAGGCGCGTCCGGATCTTGCTTTTCCTCGGGAGGGGAAGAACTCATGCGTCAAAAGCATCCAAAATTGGGGCCACCATTAAAATGTAGCGCTATCGTTTTGCATCGCAAGAGGGATCACACCGGCGCTTTCCGGGAAACGGACACCGGGTGCCTGAAACCGGCAGTTACGAGGAGCGGGGCTCCGCGTCCGGATCAAAGCCTTCGAAGACAATCTGGTCTGCATACCGGTCTGCGCGCAGGCGTTGTTCGCGGGTCCGCACCGTCCAGCTCATCAGCGGTATCTTGAAGACGGAGCGCAGCAGGCTCGGTCCGGCCTTCGGCAGATCGTTGATGCCGTAGGATATGAAGTTCGGGCGCGTGCGTGGAGCATGCAAAAGGTGCCGCAGGATGAAACGGTCGGTACGGGAATATCGTGCGTAGCCCGGTCCCGGCTCGGCCCCATCGGCAACGATGCCGCGCAGGACCGCTGAATTCCGGTTCCGTGCGATGGACAACATGTCGGGGTCAAAGGATTTCAGGCAGGCGGGCCCGCGATAGCCCGCAATCTGATCGGTCACGCTGCGAACGAAGTCGCCTTGCGCGTCACGCCGCATGAGCGACTTGATTTCGATGACAAGCGGGACTTTCCCGTCAACAAGATCGAACAGATCCTGCAACAGCCACAACTTGTCCGTACCGGTTCGCATGTGGATCCCGAGAAGGTCCTTGGAAGGAAGATCAATGACTTTTCCCGTCCCTTCCGCCAGCCGGTCCAGCGTATAGTCGTGAAACACCAGCGCTTCGCCGTCGGCGGTTTCCTGAAGGTCGACTTCGATCGCGAGATTGTGCGCGATGGCCCGGGTGATCGAGCTCGGCGTGTTTTCGATGATGCCATTGTCGGCATCATGAAAACCGCGATGGGCGATCGGCCGGGCGAAGATGGCCTGAAGATCTGTGGACATGAAGGAAAGGGTCCGGAACTGTCGGCGGCGGCTATCCCGCCAATTCTTGGGTCAGTCTTTGATTTCGAAGATGGCTTCGATCTCGACAGCCGCGCCGAAGGGTAAGGAGGCGGCGCTGACCGCTGAGCGCGCATGCCGTCCGGCGTCGCCCATGGCGTCGACAAGGAAATCCGATGCCCCGTTAATGACCTGCGGCTGTTCCGTGAATTCTGCCGTGGAATTGACGAAGCCGACGATCTTCACCAGCCGGACAACCTTGTCGAGGTCGCCCGTGGCGGCCTTTGCCTGCGCAAGCAGGTTGATCGCACAGGCTTTTGCGGCCGCCTTGCCGTCGTCAACGGATACGCCGCCTCCGAGTTTACCCGTAAAGGTGAGCTTGCCCGCTTCCATGGGCAGCTGACCGGAGATAAAGAGCTGGTTGCCGGTCCTGACGAAAGGCACGTAGTTGGCGGCAGGCGCTGCGGCATCCGGCAAGGTAATTCCGAGGTCCGACAAACGGGTTTCGATCGCACTCATGACATGGCTCCAACTGGCATCATTTTGCGGTGTCTTGGCGCAATTTCCCGGGTGTGACAAGACCAAAGTGCCGGCATGCCGAAATAAGTGAGAGCAAGCTTGTCGGAAGCCATCAGCCGGGTCGCTCAATCGCCAGAATTATGAAATAAGTCACCCTGCATGGATTTTCAGAGCACTGCTGCACATTCGCTGTGGCGTGCGTCATGGATAATCGCATAATACCGGAAATGTTTCGGCGGCTCTCATGCCGGGACTGTACAGAGGAACTACACATGCAGCGCGTTCTCATGTCGGGATCATTGGCCGGCGCTTTCGTGGCCACAGCGGCAATTGCCGGCGTCTTTTCCTGGGACGCAAGCGGTGCGACCGCTGGCGGGAAGGGCGGGTACAAGCTCGTGCCGCACCGTGCGGTCTACGACATGAAGCTCGGCGACAAGGAAGACAATTCCGGTATTGCCGGCCTTGCAGGCCGGATGGTTTATGAGTTTTCCGGCAGCGCCTGCGACGGGTACAGCGTCAATTTTCGCTTCGTGACCCGGTTTCAGAACACCGATGGTGGCTCCCAGGTGACGGATCTGCAGACAACGTCCTTTGAAGAACCCGAAGCGGAGAGCTACCAGTTCCTGACCAAAACCTATGTTGATCAAGAGCTCGTCGAGGAATCGCGCGGAACCGCAAAAGCCGGCGCCAAGGCCAAGACCGTTGAGTTGAAGGAACCTTCCGAAAAATCGCTGCAGATAAGCCCGGAAGTGATGTTTCCAACCGAACATCTGCTGAAAATCCTCGATTCCGCCGAGAGCGGGGTGTCGTTTATCGCCGCCGACATCTACGACGGGGCCGAAACCGGCGAAAAAGTCTATTCCACGACCACCGTTATCGGTGCAAAGGCGCCCAGCAAGGCAGAGGCCGGGACGGAAAATCCGGATTCCTCGCTGGCGGGACTGAACTACTGGCCCGTCACCGTTGCCTATTTCGATCCGACCGATGAAGACGCGACCGGAGAATTGACGCCGGTCTACCAGTTGTCCTTCTGGCTTTACCAGAACGGTGTCAGCGGGCAACTGACCCTCGACTACGGTGACTTCACCATCAAGGGCAAAATGGCGGCGCTGGAGCTTTACGACGAGAGCGACTGCAATCGCTGACGGCTCTATGCGGTGAGCCCAAACGCGGTCAAACGCTAGCTCCTTCGGGGCTTGTCCGCGGACTTGGCAGCCAGGGTCAGCCCGAGTTCAACGGCTGAGTTACCGAATTTGTCGCGCAGCTTGTCGACCGCCAGTTCGGCGTTTTTGCGCCGTTCTGCTGACTGGTCGAGCAGGTCTTCCGGATCTGCGCGATCTGCGGACTCAAGGTCGCTGACGCCAATGCCGATCAGTCGGAAGCGTCTGCCATCCGCCTCGTTTTCCAAAAGGGCGTCGCCAGCGGCATAAATCTTGTCGGCGAGTTGTGTCGGATCTCCGAAATGGCGCGCGCGGGTAATCGTCTTAAAGTCGGCGGTCTTGAGCTTGAGCGTCACGCCGCGCCCGGCCAGATCCGATTTCTTCAGCCTTGCGGACACTTTTTCCGAAAGGCTGCGCAGGATCGGCCGAAGGGTTTCAAGGTTCGAGATATCGGTGCGGAACGTGGTTTCCGAGGATACGCTCTTGGCACCGCGCTGCGGCTTGACCGACCTGTCGTCCGCGCCATGCGAGAGCGTTGCCAGCCTGAGGCCGATGCTGCCGTAGCGGCGTGCCAGGTCGGCAGCCTCCATGGTCTGAAGCTGGCCAATCGTCCGGATGCCGTCTTTCTCCAGCTTCTTCTGGAACACCTTGCCGACACCCCAGATCCGGCCGACGGGCATCGCGGCCAACACTGTCTTGGCTTCGGCCGCGCCGATAACCGAGAATCCCCGCGGCTTTTCCAGGTCCGATGCAAGCTTTGCCAGAAACTTGTTTGGTGCGAGGCCGACAGATGCGGAGATGCCTATGTCCGCTTCAATGCCCCGGATGAACTTTGCGAGCGTTTCGGCTGGTGTGGCCTGATGCAGCCGTTCGGTCCCGGTGAGGTCCAGAAACGCTTCGTCGATCGAGAGCGGTTCAACGAGCGGGGTGAGGGCGCGCATGCGTTCCCGGATTTCCTTGCCGGCTTTCGAGTATTTTTCCATGTTCGGCCGGATCACCACGGCATCCGGACAGGCCTCCAGCGCCTTGAACATCGGCATTGCCGAGCGGACCCCGTAGATGCGCGCGATGTAACAGCAGGTCGACACGACGCCCCTTTGCCCGCCGCCAACGATCACCGGGACATCCTGAAGCGCGGGATTGTCCCGTTTCTCGATGGAGGCATAAAACGCATCGCAATCGATATGCGCGATTGAAAGCCGGTCCAGTTCCGGATGCGACACAAGACGCGGGCTGCCGCAGGCAGGGCACCGCGATGCGGCCGCCGTGGGCCTGTGGCCGCAGTCCCGGCAGAGCGCTTTGTCGATATGCAGGTCTTCAGACACGGAAAAACGTCGCCATTCGCGAAAGGATCGTCGTCCTGGGTTGTTTAGCCTTCAGAGAATAGACCGAATGAAGACAGCCGTCTCCTGCCAGTCTCCCGTGAGCAGGTCAATGTGACCATCGGGTTGGGTCGCTGCCAGAAAGCGCTGGTCGGCGATGAACTGGATCTGCACGGATGACGGCAGCGATGCCTGGACTGAAGAGTGGTTCGTCGGGCTGTCGTCAATGAAGACGACGGGTCCCATCCGGTTTGCCGCAAGCGCGGCCACCGCGCCTCCCTTCGGACCGGAATTGGTCACGACGGGGAAGGGGATGCCCAGTTTCGTCAGCAGCTTTTCGCGGGCCGGTTTGTTGTGGCTGCCCGGGAGGTTTGTCAGCAAAACGATGTCCCAATGTTCTGAAAGCGCTCCCAGAGCCTGGGCAGCACCGTCGACCAGATCTTGTGCATCGCTGATCTCGTCGAAAAACGCCAGAAGGTGACCTTTGACCTGGTCTGCGGACAGCACGCCACGGTCCGCCGCACGGGCAATGTTGCCGGTCAGCCGGTATTGATGATTGAGGAAAACCAGATCACGTGCGTGCAGATAGTCCTCAAGGTGCCGGATCAGATGGAGAATGACTTCATCGACATCACAGATGATCAGCCTGTTGTCCGACACGGGCAGGGCCCTGATCTGGTCCAGGACCTCAGGCAGGACAGGCGTCGGTTCAGGCATCCGCGCCATCTCCCCCGGCAAGCGCGTAGCGGGCCGCCGCGATCATCGTCGGGCGCACACCTGCATTCTCGCAGAATGCCAGCAGCAGCGGTTCATCCATCATGTAGAATTCCAGGACGCCCGCCAGAAATCCCGGTTCGCCGGCCGCTGCACGAATCATCTCCGGTCCAATTCCGGAAAACGCAAGAAATCGACCTATCTGTTCAGGGTCGCGGCTCAGCTGAAGCAGAGCTTCCGTTGCAATTCCTTGAGCTTCTTCAACGGATAATGACTTGCCCTGTATATTTTTCATTGTGTTTTTTTGCCTTTCTGAAACGATTCCGGGTTACAACAAATCTAATGCGGACGGGGGCAGGGTTCTACCGCAGACAGGAAATGGGTCGAGAAATAGGACCGGCCATGCGCCGGGCAAAGGGCCGAACTGAATGGCAAAAACCGTATTGATCGTGGAAGACAACGAGCTGAACATGAAGCTGTTTCATGATCTGCTGGAAGCGCACGGCTACAATACGCTTCAGACCCGGACCGGAATTGAAGCGCTGCAGCTCGCCCGCGATCATCACCCCGACCTCATCCTGATGGACATTCAGTTGCCGGAGGTCTCCGGCCTTGAAGTCACCAAGTGGATCAAGGAAGACGAGACCATTTCCGCCATTCCTGTCATCGCGGTGACGGCGTTTGCCATGAAGGGTGACGAAGAACGCATCCGGCAGGGCGGCTGCGAGGCATACATCTCGAAACCGATCTCCGTGGTCAAGTTTCTGGAGACCGTGCGCGCCTATCTGGGCGAAGACTGAGCGTTTACCCGGCAAAAGATTTCCGGAAAAAGAAACCGCCGAGGCATGGCGGTCAGCGGTGGTGTTATCGCAAGTGTTCGCAAAAGCAGCCTTTCGAATCAGTTACTCGCTTTCACGTTAAGGTTACGAATTTACTAAAAAGGCATTGTTTCTGTGCATATTTCGTGGAATTTATTGCATTCGGTTTTTTATGGAGTAGTGTGACGGCAGGTCACGGTGATCCTTGACCGCGCCATAAACGTAAGGATTTCGGTCAAAGAAAGCGTTTGGCAAAAGTTTCCCCTCGGAGTGCTCAGGTCCGCCGCATCTCCTGGGTCCGTGGGGCAGGTCGGCTGGGAACCGGCCGAAGAGTGGCCTCCTCGAATGCCGTGTTCCCGCCGACCACTAATCTTTCAAAAACATCGTCAGACCCATGTCCAGAGCTTAGACAGCGCTGACGTGCGGTGTTTTCAAAGATCGTTTTTTCAACAAAAAACCCGCCTGCGCGGCGGGTCATTGTCCGTCCTGGCATCAGCCGGACTTACTTGATCTTGGCTTCCTTGAACTCCACGTGCTTCTTGGCAACCGGGTCGTACTTCTTCTTGACCATCTTTTCGGTCATCGTACGGGAGTTCTTCTTCGTCACATAGAAGAAGCCGGTGTCCGCCGTGGACACAAGCTTGATTTTGATTGTTGTCGCCTTGGCCATGGCCTTGGATCCTGTTCTCGTGTGTCGGGCATAGGGTTCGTGTGGCCAGATGGGCTGGCGGTGAATCTGCCCCAATGTCTGAAATCAGCGCGCAAACTACCCATCGGGACGTGAAAGTCAAGCGCTGCCTTCGGAGCAGCCGGCATTTGATGACAAAATCCGCTTATTTCTTGCGGCAGGCAATTACCCTGATTTCAACAATCTCGTCTTCGTGCACGAAACCGGCGACTTCAATCGCCGTCCAGGCCGGATAGGGGGCGTGGACAAACTCGGACCGAATGTCCTTGAAAAGCTGCAAATGCGCACGGAGCCCGACGTGATAGGTGGTCATCTCGACAACGGCGCCGAAACCCAGCCCGGCTTCGGTGAGCACACGCTCCACTTTCCCGAACGCGTTTCTCATTTGCGCTTCCGGATCTGCCGACATGCGGCCGGACGGATCGGCCCCGGTGAAACCCGTCAGGAAGACAAAATCACCGCACGCAAGACCGGGCGACATCTTCCAGTCGTCGACGTAGGTCTGCATGTCGCCCGGAACAACGGCCGTCCTGTCCATGGATACCTGCTTCAGATTTGGTCGCGCACGAACGCGCCCTTGCGGAAAAAGTAGTAGGGAACCTCGGTGCCGGGTGAAAGCTCCGGATCGCTTGCAAGTCTCACTTCCAGGTCTGTCAGGATTTTCTGGGTGATCAGCGGCAGCTCTTTTTCGCGCGCTTCCTCAAGCGTGAGCCAGGCACAGTCTTCCAATTCGCCCGAAGGGCCGGTGCCTTCCGGCAGGCGGTCCGCAATCGCATCGGACCATACTGCGAGAAACCGGGTGTCGAAGCGCCGCGGCCTTTGAGGCGGAGTGATGGCTCTGGCGACCATGCGAAGGCCGCTCAGGTCCGGTTGAACGCCTCTGTCGACGAATGCCTCGAACCCCTTGCCGAGACGCAGTCCGGTGTCAGCTGACCTGCGGCCGACGAAGATACCGGCCTCTTCGTATGTTTCCCGGATCGCGGCGAGCGCGAACGCGCGCACCCGTGCTGCCGTCTTGCCGTTCTTCAGCCCCTGGGAAAGTTTGGTTTCGACCGCCGGGTGATAGGGCAGAACATTGGCAATCCGGCTGTCTCCCGGGTCGACGCGCCCGCCCGGAAACACGAACTTGCCCGGCATGAACGTGTGCCGTTTGTGGCGCCGGCCCATCAGCAGCCGCACCGCCCCGCCGGCATCACGATCCAGGATCAGAAGTGTTGCCGCATCCTTTGGCCGGATGTACGGAAAGTCGCCGGCCTTTTCGTCCTTTGCCAGCTGTTTTTCAAACGAGCCCGTCATGAGATCCTTTCAGAAGGCGCGGGTGCGACCGGAAACTCGTCTTCCGACTCCGGATCGAAGCCGTGCATGTAAAGCGCCCATTGAAGTCCGACCAGCGCCCCCTTGATGGGGCGCATCAGCGCCAGGCAAAGGAAAAGCGTCAAAGGCAACCAGACCGACATATGGATCCAGATCGCCGGCCGCCACATGACCTCGACGATCAGCAGCGCCGGAATGATGATGTGCCCGACGATCGTGATGGTGAAATAGGGCGGGGCATCATCCGCGCGGTGATGGTGAAACTCCTCACCGCATTCGGAGCAGTGGTGGCGCGTCGTCAGAAAGCCGTCGAACAATTTGCCGCGCCCGCAATTCATGCAGGAATTCGTGGCACCGCGCAGCATCGCCGGAACAACCGCGCGCCGTGGTCTGTCGGCAACTGTTTCCGGGATGTCCACATCCTCGTTCAAATCGTATCGAACCGTCACCTGGGCCTCCTTCGGCTCGTCTTTTTCGGTGAGGTCTTTGCGCGTCCACCCTTGGGTGGCCCGCGCCGCGATCTGGGAGCCGTCTTGCGGATCTTCTTCCCGGCAATGCGCCCGTGACTGAGCAGCTCGAACGTGAGTGCCCCGGCGAACGGCGCAGCTTCCACCAGCCTGACCTCGACTTGATCCCCAAGTTGGTAAGTCTCGCCTGATTTGTCACCTACCAGGGCATGCGACCCTTCGTCGTAGCGGTAGTAATCAAGGCCGATGGTGGAGGCCGGAACGAAACCGTCGGCGCCGGTGTCCTGAAGCCGTATGAACAGGCCGGATTTCACCACGCCGGCAATACGCCCCTGAAACGTCGCCCCGATCTGGTCGCTCATCCAAAGGGCGATCAGCCGGTCGATCGTGTCGCGCTCCGCGAGCATGGCCCGGCGCTCGGCTCCCGAGATTTCGGCACCAATCGCCTCAAGTTTGCTTTCGATACCCTCAGGAAGGCCGTCCTTGCCGAAACCCAGCGCTGAGATGAGCCCTCTGTGCACGATGAGATCGGCATAGCGGCGGATTGGCGACGTGAAATGCGCATAGCGCCGCAGGTTGAGCCCGAAATGGCCGATATTCTGCGGCGTGTATTCGGCCTGGGCCTGACTGCGCAGAACCACTTCGTTGACGAGATGAGCCTGTGGCGTGTCCTTCACCTTGGCCAGGATGCCGTTGAAAACAGAGGGGCGCAATCCGCCGGAGGACGGCAGTTTCATGTTCAGGGTCGACAGAAATTCCTTCAGGCTCTCCAGCTTTTCCGGTGTCGACGCGTCGTGGACCCGGTAGAGCAGGGGGCTCTTCTTCTTTTCCAGCGTTTCTGCGGCGGCCACATTGGCCTGGATCATGAATTCCTCGATCAGCTTGTGCGCATCCAGGCGTTCTGGAACGTAAACATGATCGACGGTGCCGTCGTCCTTCAGCTTGATCTTGCGTTCCGGCAGATCGAGTTCCAGCGGTTCGCGCGCCTCTCGGCCCTTCTTTAGCGTCTCGTAGGCGGCCCAGAGATGCTTGAGGACACCGTCCACAAGCGTTTCGGTCTTGTCGTCCAGAACCCCGTCAATGGCCTTCTGGGCCTGCTGATAGGAAAGCTTGGCCGCCGAGCGCATCAGGACACGGTGGAAGGTGTGACCGGTTTTGCGTCCGGTCTTGTCGAAGATCATGCGCACGCCGAGCGCCGGCTTGTCTTCCTTCTCGCGCAGGGAGCAGAGCTGGTTGGAAATGCGTTCGGGCAGCATCGGGATGACACGGTCCGGGAAATAGACCGAATTTCCCCTGATATTGGCTTCCCGGTCCATGGC
>JBCBUA010000009.1:0-44567 GCA_039818365.1 Pseudomonadota bacterium | reverse complement strand
TAACAATATAACGCGAACTCGGTTCTTTGCTGGTAAACCGCGCGTATTCGGTACAGGCTTGTTAAATGGTCCTTGAAAACAGTCAATTGGTTGAGCTCGACAGGGCAGGGGTCCGCAAAGGGGGCAACTGGCTTGTCAGGGGTGTCGACCTTTCGGTTTCGCCCGGTGAGATCGTGACCCTGATCGGGCCCAACGGGTCCGGCAAGTCCACCACCGCCAAGATGACGCTCGGAATCTTGAAGCCTTCGGAAGGATCAAGCCGGCGCAAAAGCGGCCTGAAGGTTGGCTACGTACCGCAAAAACTTGCGATCGACTGGACCTTGCCGCTCACGGTCCGGCGTTTCATGCGCCTCACAAATGCATTGACCGAGAAAGAGTGTTCCGAGGCATTGGACCAGACCGGTGCGAGCCAGTTGCTGCACGCCGAGATGCGAACCCTGTCCGGCGGAGAAACGCAGCGGGTCATGCTGGCACGCGCGATCGCCCGGAAACCGGATCTCCTGGTTCTGGACGAACCCGTCCAGGGTGTCGACTACGCAGGTGAAATTGCCATTTACGGTCTCATATCGGAAATCAGGAACGCGCTCGGATGCGGCATATTGATGATTTCCCACGACCTTCACGTGGTCATGGCGGCGGCTGATCAGGTCATCTGCCTGAACGGACACGTTTGCTGCCGCGGCACCCCGTCGGATGTCAGCAACAACGATCAGTACCAGGCACTGTTCGGAGCCAGGGCGAGTTCCGAGCTTGCCGTCTATCAGCACAAGCACAATCACGTCCATTTGCCCGACGGATCAGTGATGCATGCCGACGGCAGCGTTTGTGAAGACTGCTCTGGAGAACATCACGTTTCGGAAGGCGACAACACCTCCCGAAACGCGTCCGGAATCGCCCCTGAAAGTGCCCCTGAAAGTGCTCCCGAACACGCGACCGGAACCAACTCGGGCGGGGCAACGCATGCTGGATGACTTTTTCACCCGTGCGCTCATTGCCGGTGTGGGCGTGGCGCTGGTAGCGGGGCCCCTTGGCTGTTTTGTCATCTGGCGGCGCATGGCGTATTTCGGAGATACCATGTCTCACGCGGCACTTCTCGGGGTCGCACTCTCGCTTCTCTTTGATGTCAACACCACACTGGCTGTGGGCGCTACATCCGTTGCACTCGCCTTGCTGCTTCTTTCGCTGCGCCGAAGTGAATTGTTCTCGTCGGACGCGTTGCTGGGTTTGCTGTCGCATTCCGCGCTCGCACTTGGTCTGGTGTGCCTGGCGTTCATGACCTGGGTACGGGTGGATCTTCTCGGCCTGTTGTTCGGAGACATTCTTGCCGTGACCCGGCTGGACATCGCGATGATTTACGGTGGTGGTGCTTTCGTGCTTTTCGTTCTGGTTGTAGTATGGCGCCGGCTGTTCGCCGCGACCGTCAACCCGGACCTTGCCGGCGCGGAGGGCCTGGAACCTGAGAGGATGGAGCTGATATTCATGCTGCTCACGGCCGTCGTGATTGCAATTTCGCTGAAGATCGTGGGCGCTTTGCTGATCACCGCCCTGTTGATCATTCCGGCTGCAGCAGCGCGCAGGATTTCCTCAAATCCCGAACAGATGGCCTGTCTTGCTGCAGTCGTCGGAGCTGTTTCTGTTATCGGGGGGCTGTATGGCTCGCTGTCCTATGACACGCCTTCCGGTCCGTCCATCGTCGTGGCTGCGATGTTAATCTTCTGCCTCAGTCTTGTTCCGGTAGGCGGATTCATGAGAAAGATGAAACAAGGTTCTGAGCAATGAACAAACACTTCGGCCCAGAAAAACCAGGAGACCGTCCGTGACCGCTCATGCGCAACCCGAACTGACGAAAAACCAGTCGCTGGTTTTCGGATCGCTCTCCAGCGCCGGCGGTCCGCTCACGGCCTATGCGATCCTGGATCTGCTGCGCGAAGACGGGTTCAGGGCACCGCTTCAGGTCTACAGGGCGCTCGACAAGCTTGTCGAATACGGCATGGTGCACCGGCTGGAAAGCCTGAATGCATTTGTCGCCTGCGCACACACGGGGTGTTCGGCCCATGGGGCGGCTGCCTTTGCCATATGCGAAAAGTGCGGTGAGGTGATCGAATTCGCACCTGACGAAGCGCTCAAGGTGTTGAATGAATGGACAAAGGCTCAGAACTTCACGCTTGCAGGCATGACCATCGAACTGCGCGGGACCTGCGGCACGTGCAAAGCGGAAGCCGTATGAGGACACGTCCGGCCGGATCTTCCCGGCGGAACTGATCTACCGCCAAGACCACAGAAACATCCTTTGAAGCTGACGACCATGTTGCGGGCCGGGCGTCCGCCTCCTATGGTCCGACAGCGCGCGAATTGCCGATTGCGGTCGGTAGGAAAATTGAGGGAGAACAGCATGGCTCTGCTTGTGGCCGGCTTGGTGTTGTTTTTGGGAATTCATGCGGTGCCGATGTTTCCGGCAATCCGCACTGCTTTGACGGATAAACTGGGCGAAAACGGCTACAAGGGCCTCTTCAGTCTTGTTTCATTCGCGGGTTTGGCTCTGACGATCTATGGCTATGGCGAGGCGCGCTATGACGGATCTCCCGTGCTTTACGATCCGCCCCTCTGGCTCCGCCATGTCACCATGCTGCTTATGATCCCGGTGTTCATTTTTCTGGTCGCAGCTTACATGCCGTCCAAGATAAAGAAGGTCCTCAAACACCCGATGCTGGTCGCCGTGAAACTGTGGGCGTTGTCTCATCTCCTGGCAAATGGAGATCTTGCTTCTGTCTTGCTGTTCGGGGGCTTTTTCCTGTGGGCGGTGCTTGATCGTATCTCCCTCAAGCGCCGCGGCCCGCTTGCCGGCCAGGGACCAGTCGCCGGAGTTGAACCGGTCCGATATTCGGACGTCTGGGTGATTCTCATCGGGCTGGCCTTGTATGGGCTTTTCGTCTGGAAGCTGCATGTGCTGCTGATCGGGGTGCCGGTCGCCTGAGCGCCCGGGACAAAAATCCCCCGGGATTTTGTCAATTCAGGACAGATTGCCCCACTTGCGCCACGAAGGGGGGCTTAAAGCCCGTGCAGGGAATTGCCCAAGACGGATCAAATGGATAATGTGCGCCACTCGAAACAGGGTGGTAGCTCAGCACGTGAACGGGCCGCTGAGATCAATGCAGGAAATAGACACGCATGTCTGATATTTTTCGTGAAGTCGATGAGGATATCCGCCAGGAGAAATACCGCCGGCTTTGGAACAAGTTCGGTATGTGGATTATCGGCGTCGCGGTTCTGATTGTGGTGGGCACGGCCGGATATCGTTTCTGGCTTGGTTACGAGGAAACGCAGTCGCAAAACGCCGGGGACAGGTTCTTCGACGCCGTCGAGTTGTCGGATCAGCAGCAGTACCAGGAAGCTGCCAAAATCTATAGTGAGCTTGAGAGCTCCGTCGGCGGTTATCCCGCACTCGCAAAATTCCGCAGAGCGACCGATCTGGCGGACTCAGGCCAGTCACAGGAAGCGCTTGATGCATTTGACGCCCTTGCGCGCGACACCGGGCTGATGGAAGCAATGCGCAGCGTCGCGTCGCTCCGTGCCGGCTATATCGCCGTGGATACGGAAGACTACACGGCTGTCGCCGACCGGGTTGAAGGCCTGACCGGAGACACGGGTCCGTTCCGTGCAGCCGCACGCGAACTGCTTGCATTGAGTGCCTGGAAAAACGGTGACTTCGAAACCGCCAGCCGTTGGATCACCGCGTTGGAGGAGGACCCGGAAACGCCGGTCGACGTGAACCGGAGAGCGTCGCTTCTGGGTGAGGTGATCCGCGCGAATGACGGCAGCGCAACGGCCGGCGAAGGAAACAACCAGTGATTTTTGCAGCAGGCTCAGGCAGCAGACAGACACTTCTGGCAGTCTTTGCACTGTCCTTGGCGCTGACCGGTTGCGGATCAGTGAGCGAGTTCGGTGAATCCATCAATCCGTTCTCACGCGAAACGATCCTGCCGGGTGAGCGGCAGCCCGTTTTTGACGGCGCGGACCCCGCAGCCAGGGCTCTCGGGCAGACCGCCAAGGTCGGGCCGGCCACAGGTGGCCAGGCCTGGACCACAAGCGGCGGCGGTTTGACGAACGATCCGGGAAATGTTGCCGTTTCGGTGTCCGGAAATCAGTCGTGGCGCTCCAATGTCGGCACGTCCGGACGCGGTCTGACATCGGCAGCCTTGAGGTTGTCGGCGCGGCCGGTGAGCGACGGCAGCAAGATTTACGTCTACAAGCCCAACGGTGAAGTTGTCGCCCTGTCAACGGCAGGCGGCCGGGTCTGGACCCAGAACCTGCGGCCTGAAGGTGAACGCGATGTGGGGCCCGGCGGCGGCGTGACCGTTGCCGACGGTGTCGTCTACGCAGCGACAAGCTACCGGCAGCTGATCGCTCTTGATGCCGGGTCCGGCCAGGTTCTTTGGACAGCGGACCTGGATACGCCGGCGCGCGGTGCACCGGTTGCCGGAGCGGGACACGTTTTCGTGGTTTCGCAGTCGAACGAGGTCTATGCCCTGTCCCAGTCCGACGGAACGGTTGCCTGGACATATGCGGGCATCGAGGAAACCGCGGGATTGTTGTCGGTGGCCAATCCGGCCATATCCGGCAATCGCGTGATTGTCCCGTTCTCCTCGGGCGAGATAATGGCCATTGATATCAAGTCCGGTGAAGCGGAATGGATCGACAGCGTTTCCCGTGGCTTCAGGACGCTGGCTCTGTCCGGTCTCGCAGATGTCTCCGCAAGCCCGGTTGTCGCCGACAACATGGTCTATGCAACGGGCGTTGCCGGCCGGACCGTCGCGGTCGATGCCCGGACCGGTTTGCGGCGCTGGGAACAGGATCTTGGCAGTGTTCACACTCCCGTGGTTTCCGGCAGCGCCATGTTCATGGTGGATCTGGACGATCGGATGGTGGCACTTGACCTGAAGAATGGTGAGACGCTTTGGGCAACCTCTCTGCCGCGCCCGGAAAAGAAGAAGCGCCGCCGCAACTGGGCCGGGCCCATTCTGGCAAACGGAGCCCTTGTTGCCTTTTCCAGTGATGGCCAGATCGCAATCGTGGACGCGACGACCGGGAACATCATGACCTCCCAGCGCACCAATGCCGACGTCTACGTGACGCCGATTGTCGCTGGCGGCCGGATCATTGTCCTGAGCGGAAATGACGGGGTCACCGCATTTAATTAGAACGGCGTTGTTCCCGCCGCCTCGGAGCGAGCGGGCATGACGATCAAGAATTCAACGAAAGAGTGATGTGTCCGCGGTCCTGCGGACACATCGCGTTTTCGCGCGGCTTTGGGGTTGGGACCTGCATGAAGCCCGCGTGTCAGGAGAAACTGCTGTGGGCGCAACTGTCGCCATTGTCGGACGGCCGAATGTCGGCAAGTCCACCTTGTTCAATCGTCTGGTCGGCAAACGGCTGGCGCTCGTCGACGATACGCCCGGCGTAACCCGGGACCGGCGGCCCGGCGACGCACGTCTCGGCGATCTCCGGTTCACGATCATCGACACGGCCGGTCTTGAAGAGGCCGACAAGAGCAGTCTGGAAGGGCGCATGCGCCGCCAGACGGAAGAAGCGATTGATACGGCCGATGCGGTTCTGTTTCTGATCGATGCACGGGCCGGCGTGACGCCGCTTGACGCGCATTTCGCGGATGTCGCGCGCAAGACGACGCGCCCAGTGATCCTTCTGGCAAACAAGGCAGAAGGGCGTGCCGGTGAAAGCGGTCTCTACGAATCTTATTCCCTCGGCCTTGGAGAGCCGATTGCGATTTCGGCGGAGCACGGCGAGGGCCTCGCCGATCTCTATGATGCCTTGAAACCGCATGTCGACCGTGTGAGCGAAGAAGAAGAAGCGCGCCGCGAGGAAGCCGTCACCAATGTCGACGTCAACGAAGACGGCGAATTGATCGACGAAGAGGACCCGGTCGGAACGGCCGAGCGTCCGCTCCGGGTTGCCATCGTCGGCAGGCCCAATGCGGGCAAGTCGACCCTGATCAACAAGATGGTCGGCGAGGACCGGATGCTGACCGGGCCGGAAGCCGGCATCACGCGCGACTCCATTTCCGTCGACTGGACCTGGCGCGATCGGCACATCAAGCTGTTCGACACCGCGGGTATCCGCAAGAAGGCGCGCGTTCAGGAAAAGCTTGAAAAGCTCTCCGTCGCCGACGCCCTTCGCGCGATCAAGTTCGCCGAAGTGGTGGTGGTCACGCTCGACGCGACGATGTCTTTCGAAAAACAGGACCTGCAGATCATCGATCTGGTAGCGCGCGAGGGCCGCGCCCTGGTGATCGCGGTCAACAAGTGGGATCTGATCGAGGATCGCGAAGCTGCCTGGAAAAAGATACGCGACGCGAATGAGCGCTATTTCAACCAGATCAGGGGTGTCCAGATCGTCACGCTGTCCGGTATCCAGGGACAGGGCGTCGAGCGTCTGGTGGAGACCGTCTTCACGGCCTACGAGGCCTGGAACGCACATGTGTCCACCGCGAAGCTGAACCGATGGCTGGACAAGGTCACCGCCACGCATCCGCCTCCCGCAGTGTCCGGGCGGCGCATTCGTCTGCGTTACATGACACAGCCAAAGACCAGGCCACCGCATTTCGTTGTTTTCTGTTCGCGTCCCGAACAGCTGCCTGAAAGCTACACCCGCTATCTGGTCAATTCCTTGCGGGAAGCGTTTGATATCAAGGGAACACCTGTTCGCCTTGCCTATCGCAAGGGCGAGAACCCCTATGCCCCCAAGAAGAAACGAAAGATACAGTAGCTGCCGGTTCCTCGGGCGGGCAGCTTCGATGCGGTGTTTTCCCAGCTTTGTTTGAAAAAGATAGTGAAGGAGCTTTTTGATGATTTCCGAACGACTTGCTTTTGCCGAAAGCCTTGCAATCAAGGCAGGTAAACTCGGTCTGGAATATTTTCGAAAGCTGGACACGCTGACGATTACCCAGAAGGGACACCAGGATCTGGTTTCCGAAGCAGACAGAAACGTGGAGACGCTGATCCGCAAGGAACTTGCGGCGGCCTACCCCGAAGACGGAATTCTCGGCGAAGAACACGGCATGGAGGAGGGCGCTTCCGGCTACACCTGGGTCACGGATCCGATCGACGGCACTGCAAACTTCGTCACCGGCATTCCGCAATGGTGCGTCATCATTGCCTGTGTGCACCAGGGGCAGGTGATCGTCGGTGTCATCCACGATCCGGTCGCCGGTGAAACCTTCACCGCCGGAGCCGGGCAGGGCGCATTTTTGAATGGCAAGGCAATCCGTGTGTCGGACAGCGACAGCCTGGCAGTCGGCTCGGTGGGCGTCGGCTTCAACGGCAGGACGGCCATAACCGATGCTGTCAACGTCGTCGGCGCGCTGGTGTCCAAGGGCGGTGTGTTCTTCCGCAACGCATCAGGCGGTCTGATGCTGGCCTATACCGCGTCCGGCCGACTGATCGGCTATGTCGAATCCCATATGAATGCCTGGGACTGCCTGGCGGGCATGCTGCTGATCAGGGAGGCCGGCGGCATGGTCATGGATCAGGACATCAATCACGCGCTCTATCATGGTGCGCGCATCGTTGTCGGTTCACCCGGTGTTTACGGCGACCTGAAGGAAATCGCGGACAGCTCCTTTGCGCCGCTTGAGGCAGCGGAGTAAAAAATCTAGACGTGCTGGTCGACAAGAACCGGATTGCCGTCCGGGTCGACCAGTACGAAGCTTGCGGGTCCGCTTGATGTTTCATCCGCTTCCGCCTGAAACACAAAGCCCTTGGCCTTAAGTTCTTTCTGCAACTCCCGGATATCCTGAAAGTCCTCGAGTGTCTGAGCGCTTTGGTCCCAGCCGGGATTGAAGGTCAGCATGTTTTTCTCAAACATGCCCTGAAACAGACCGATGACGGTATCGCCGTTTTTCAAAATGGCCCAGCCATCTGATCCCGATCCGCCCAGATCCGAGAATCCGAGCCCTTCATAAAAGGCCTTCGATTTCTGAAGATCCTTGACCGTGAGACTGATTGAAAACGCACCGAGTTGCATGAGACCGCCTCCTTTTCTGCAGCGTGAACAGCCGGCATGGTTTCAAATGCAAAGAAAGGTTGCAAGCTCGCTGCTGTTCTCTTCGGCGACGGGAGCGGCCTTTGAGCGGCAGGCGGATCAGCTGGACCACTCGCCGCTGATCCGGTCAAACACTTCCCCGGTCCGGTAGACGCCCGGTGACACGAGATCCACGATATCCGCGGCGACCTCGGCCGGTGAGGGCAGGTTCTCCGGTGTCTCGCCCGGCATCGCCTTGGCGCGCAGACCAGTGCGGGTCGGTCCGGGATCAACCAGGTTGATCTTCATGTTTGTCTGCAGGCTTTCATTTGCCCAGGTTTTCGCCATGGCCTCGACCGCAGCCTTGCTGATCGACTGAAGGCCCCAGAAAGCGGTACGGGTTTGCGACTGCACTGACGTCAGAAAGAGCGCACGTCCGGCGTCGGACTGGCGCAGGAGAGGGTCGAGCGATCGGATCAGGCGCCAGTTGGCGGTGACATTCACTGCCATCACCTTTTCGAAATCCTTCGGGCTGATATGCCCGAGAGGAGAAAGAACGCCGAGCATGCCCGCGTTGCCGACCAGTATGTCGAGCTTCTTCCAGCGCTCGTATATGGCCGCACCAAGACGGTCCAGGGCATCGAAGTCCGTAAGGTCCACAGGCACCAGCGTCGTCTGGCCGCCGGACGCCTTGATCTCGTCGTCGAGATCTTCCAGGCCGCCAACGGTACGGGCCAGGGCGATCACATGGGCACCGCGCGCTCCGAGCAGCTTTGCGAGCTGATAGCCAATGCCGCGGGACGCGCCGGTCACCAGCGCGACCCGGCCTTCAAGATCATTTGTCATGGTCAAGTCTCTTAGCCGACTTCCACGAGGCGCGGCGCGCTGACGAAGTCGTTGTCTTCCGACAGGTCTGTCAGGGGTGTCGGGTAGTCGCCGGTAAAACAGTGGTCCGTGAACTGCGGGTTCGCGTCATCACGACCGTCATAGCCCATGGACTTGTAAATCCCGTCCACGGACAGGAACGCCAGGCTGTCGGCTCCGATATAGGCCCGCATTTCTTCAAGGCTGTATTTCGCCGCAAGAAGCTTCTCGCGAACCGGCGTGTCGATGCCGTAATAGTCCGAATAGCGGATCGGCGGGCTGGCGAGGCGGAAATGAACTTCCTTCGCACCGGCTTCGCGGATCATCTGCACGATCTTCACCGACGTCGTACCGCGCACGAGGCTGTCATCGACCAGTACGACCCGTTTGCCTTCGATCTGGGCGCGGTTTGCGGAATGCTTCATCTTGACGCCGAGCGCCCGGATCTGCTGGGTCGGTTCGATGAAGGTCCTGCCGACATAGTGATTGCGGATGATCCCGAGTTCGAACGGAACACCGCTTTCCTGGCTGAACCCGATGGCCGCCGGCACACCGCTGTCGGGGACCGGCACGATCACGTCCGCATCGACGCTTGTTTCGCGGGCAAGCTGTTTGCCCATCTCGCGCCGGACGTCATAGACGCTGCGGCCGCCAACGATCGAATCCGGCCGGGAGAAATAGATATATTCGAAGATGCAGGGCCGCGCCGTCTGTTTCCCGAAGGGGAAATAGGACTGGATGCCGGTCGACGTGCACACGATCACTTCACCGTTTTCCACTTCCCGGATGAACTTTGCGCCGATGATGTCGAGGGCGCAGGTTTCCGATGCCAGGATGGGAGCGCCGTTCAGGTCCCCGAGCACAAGCGGGCGGATGCCAAGCGGGTCGCGTGCGCCGATTAGCTTCTTGGATGTGAGGGCCACGAGCGAATAGGCACCTTCCATCTGCATGATGGCTTCCATGAAGCGCTCGACGATCTTGCCCTTGCGTGAGCGGGCAACCAGCTGCAGGACAACTTCGGAATCCGACGTCGACTGGCAAATGGCGCCATCGCGGATCAACTGCTGCCTGAGGGTGAGGGCGTTGGTGAAGTTGCCGTTGTGGCAGACCGCGATCCCGCCGCCGTCCAGTTCGGCAAAGAGCGGCTGCACGTTGCGCAGGATCGTCTCACCGGTGGTGGAGTAGCGGACATGGCCGATCGCGGCGCGGCCCGTCAGCCGGCCGATCGTCTCGGCATCCGAGAAGTGATCACCGACCAGTCCCAGATGGCGCTCGGCGCGGAACTGCTCGTTGTCGAAGGTGACGATGCCCGCCGCCTCCTGGCCGCGATGCTGGAGCGCATGCAGCCCGAGAGCCGTCAATGCGCTGGCATCCTCATGTCCGAGTATTCCGAAGACGCCACACTCTTCTCGAAGTGTGTCACCGTCCATAAGATCATGCACTTCGGTTCCGCCAACCATGGCGAACACTCCTCTTGTTGGCTGGCCGATGGAGCCAGCCCGGGAAGTTGATTGCTCCGCTATATGCGCGAAAGCAGCATTGTCGTCCAGCACGCGGCAAGGCGGAGGCGGGACATGTCACATTTTCGGTTTGCGCCTCTTTGGGCGTCAATTGTTATCGCTCGTCAGCTGGTCAAGCCCCTGACGTTCTGCGTCGCTGTATTCCGGCTCTTCCGACGGCGCGCCGGCACCGCTGCCTGTCAGATCGGCATCCCGGATCCTGTCGAGAATTGCCTTTTCCGGATCTTCCGGCAGCACGGAAACGAGACGCTCGCCGATCGAAAGCAGGATTGGCCGTGACTTGGCGTCCAGAACCCATTCCGGCTGCTGGTCCGGTTGAACGAACCAGTTGAAGAACATCATCGCAACCACGACCAGTAGAAGTCCGCGCACCGCTCCGAACACGAAGCCGAGAGTTCGGTCGAGTGCTCCGATCCGGCTGTCGAGAACGAAGTCGGAAATCCGCATGGTGATGTAGCTGACAATCACCAGTGTCACCAGGAAAACGGCGGCAGCCGAAACACCCGCGGCAACCAGCTCCTGAGGTATGTATTGTTTTGCGTATGGCAAGACCCGCTCGTAGAGCAGAAATGCCGCAGCTGCGGCTGCGACCCAGGACACGATTGAAAGAACTTCCCGGACAAAACCGCGGATCATCGCAAGAACCGCCGAAATGAACATGATGGCCAAGAGCAGTCCGTCCAGAATGGTTATCGGCATGTTCCTGAAAAGTCCCTTTGTCTTGCGCTTAGACGCGCTTCAATCTCAATCCCGATCCGCCCAGCATTTTGCGTCAAGTGCCCCCCGACGCACCAGCCTCTGCGGACAGTTTGGCAACAAAGTCCCCAAGTTCCGCAAGGCCCGTTGCCTTGAATGGCGACCCGGCACCGTCCTTCAGGTTTCCTTCCGGACAAATCGCCTGGTCGAAGCCGAGTTTCTCCGCTTCCTTGAGCCTTGACTGGGCCTGGGCCACAGGCCGGATGGCTCCCGATAAGCTGACCTCGCCGAAATAGACGCAATTGGCCGGAAGGGCAAGCCCGCTGAGTGATGATATCAAGGCCGCCGCGACCGCAAGATCAGCCCCGGGTTCGTTGATTTTAAGGCCGCCTGCCACATTCAGATAGACGTCATGTTGCGAAAAGCGGACGCCGCACCGCGCCTCGAGTACGGCGAGGATCATGGACAGACGCGCATTGTCCCACCCGATGACGGCCCGGCGCGGCGTCCCGAGTGAAGACTGCGCCACAAGCGCCTGGATTTCGATCAGGAGAGGCCGGGAGCCCTCGAGCCCGGCGAAAACTGCCGCGCCGGGAGCGGATGTGGTCCGGTCGCCCAGGAAGAGCGCCGATGGATTGGCCACTTCCACGAGGCCCTTTCCCGTCATTTCGAAGACGCCGATTTCATCGGTCGCCCCGAAACGGTTCTTGACCGAGCGCAGGATGCGGTACTGGTGCGCCCCGTCGCCCTCGAAATAGAGCACGGCGTCGACCATGTGTTCGACGACGCGTGGACCGGCGATCTGGCCGTCCTTGGTGACGTGGCCCACAAGCACCAGTGTCGTCCCGTTTTTCTTGGCGTAGCGCACCATCGCCTGCGCCGAGGCGCGGACCTGCGTCACCGTTCCGGGCGGGGATTCCACCTGGTCGGTCCACAGGGTTTGAACGGAATCGAGGATGAGCATTGCCGGCGGCTTGTCCGCTTCAAGCGTTGCCAGAATGTCTTCCACGCTGGTTTCCGCCGCCAGCGCCACCGGGGCATCGGAGAGGTCAAGTCGTTCCGCGCGCAGACGGACCTGACCGATGGCCTCCTCGCCCGAGATATACACCGTCTTGTGACCGAGATGCGCCAGTTGCGCTGCCGCCTGGACCAGCAGCGTTGATTTTCCGATCCCCGGATCTCCACCCACCAGCAAAGCGGAGCCACGGACGAAGCCTCCGCCCGTCACCCGGTCCAGTTCAGCGACATTCGTCTTGATCCGCGGCGCTTCTTTCGTGTCTCCCGAAAGGCCGACAAGCGGCACGACACGGCCCTTGCTGCGCGCCGCACGCGCCGGTCCGCCGCCGATCCCGCCACCGGACTGTTCCTCGACGATCGTGTTCCATTCGCCGCAGGATTCGCAGCGGCCGACCCATTTCGCGGTCACCGCTCCGCAGGACTGGCAGACAAAGGATGTGGACCGCCGCGCCATGCAAACTCCAATCAGGTGAGGGGGGCGTAGACGCGTTCAAAACGCCGCCCGAGACTTGTCAGGTATTCGTAGTCGATTGTCTCCGCATAAGCCGCCAGGTCTGCTGCCGCAACATTCGGCCCCAGCATTTCCACATATGCGCCGCGTTCGAGCAGGTGTTCCGGTATATCGGTTACATCAAGCGTGATCATGTCCATCGATATGCGGCCGAGAATGGGGGCCTTGTGGCCTGCGATCATCGCGAATCCACCGGCTCTTTCATCCGTGGCACCGGCCCGGCGCAGCATCCCGTCGGCATATCCGGCCGCAACCACGGCGTTTCTGAGCGGGCGTTTGGCCGTGTGCGTCGCCCCGTAACCGATTGTGTCGCCCTCCGGCACATCCCGGACGATCATGATGCGTGCCTCGACCTTGGCCACGGGCGTCATCGGGTTGGGATCGTCGTCGATCGCCTTGCCGCCGTAAAGGGAGATGCCGGGCCGCACGACATCGAAATGATACTCTGCTCCCATCAGAACACCCGCCGAGTTTGCAAGTGATCGTGGAAGATGGGCATGAGGCCCGGTTACGTTGCGAAAGAGGTCGAGCTGACGCTTGTTCATCGGGTGGGCAGGCGCCGAACCGCATGCCAGATGGCTCATCAGGAGAGATGGCACGAACGGTCCCATCGTGCCGGCATCGCCAAGCGTTTGAGAGAATTCTTCCGGAGACAGGCCGAGCCGGTGTATCCCGGTGTCCACATGCACGGCGGCATCAAGGGATCTGCCTGCTGATTTGCAGAGCCCGATCCAGTCTGTCAGTTCGGCAAGAGACCCGAGCACAGGACGTATTTTGTGCTCCAGATACGGCCCGCTCGTTCCGGGCAGTAGCCCGTTCAGCGCGTAAATGATGGCGTCCGGCAAGACCTGCCGGAGCGCGATCGCTTCGGTGGGCACGGCGACGAAGAACGTCCGGCATCCGGCCTTGAACAGCGCAGGGCCGACGTCTTTCTGACCAGTGCCGTAGGCGTCTGCCTTGATGGCCGCCGCACATTCGCTGCGCTCCCCCAGCCGGTCGTTGAGAAGGCGCCAATTCCGCGAAATCGCGTCGACATCGATGGTGAGCCGGCCGCCGTAGAGGTCGGAATGAAACTGGTTTTCTGGGGCTGCTGACACTGTCTGGCGCTGCTCCGGCACATGCGACGGCTTTGGGATTCGCGCGCCAGTCTAGCGCATCGCTTCGCAGAAATTCCAATTCAAAAACAGGCGACGCAGGTCAAAAAGAAGCGCAGTTTCAACGGCACCGGCCGCCCGAAAGGCCGGTCAATCCTGATACAGGAATTCAATGCCGGCTTCGTCGGTCCGGATCCAGCGGACTTCGCCATGAAAGCGCAGCTTCTTGCTTTCCACCTCGAGAACGATTTTCTCGTTGTGCTTCAGGCCCTTTGTCTTGGTCGCAATACGGCAGCCTCCTGCACTGATGTCTTCAACGACGCAGGGCTGGTGAGAATTCTCAAATTTCAGGATTCCAGGCCACTTGCAACGCTTGCGCGGGAAGATCCTGGTCTCCTCCAGTAGTTTTTGCGTCGGTGGAAGCACGTGGGTCGTTCCCGGTGTGAGGCGCAACTGACTTAAAATTATTGACCTAAAGTAAGCAAAGGGACTTAAAGATGGTTTAAGATGGGTATTTTGTACAATTCGAAATTGCGCTTCCATTTGGTTGTATTGATTAAGTTAACTCTATTAATGCGAGCATATCTCTTGCCGGCAGGCTCGAATGCACTTGGCAAGGTTCCGTGAAGGCTATTCGTAACGCTGTGGCAGGTGGTCGTCTTCTGCGAGATCGGAAAAGCGCGTGAATTCACCCTGGAAGTGGAGGTTGGCGGTGCCCGTCGGTCCGTGACGCTGCTTGGCAATGATCACTTCGGCCTTGCCCCTGGCTGCATCGTGCTTGGCCTCCCACGCGGCGTATTCGGGCGATCCCACCTCAGGTTCGGTTTTGGAAAGATAGTATTCCTCGCGATACACGAACAGGACCACATCCGCATCCTGCTCGATGGATCCCGACTCGCGAAGGTCGGACATCATTGGCCGTTTGTCGTCGCGCGATTCGACCTGACGGGAAAGCTGTGAAAGGGCGATGATCGGAACATTGAGTTCCTTGGCAAGCGCCTTCAGTCCGGTCGTGATCTCGGTGATTTCCTGAACCCGGTTTCCGGAGTTCTTGGCAGACCCAGACAGGAGCTGGATGTAGTCGACCACGAGCAGATCCAGACCGCGTTGCCGCTTGAGCCTGCGCGCCTTGGCGACAAGCGAGGCAATGGAGATACCGCCCGTCTGGTCGACATGAAGCGGCACCGACTGCATGGTCTGGGCGCAGGCGGCGAGTTTTTCAAACTCCGCTTCCGTGATGTCGCCCCGGCGGATCTTGGACGAGGAAATTTCGGCCTGTTCGGAAATGATACGGGTTGCGAGCTGTTCCGCCGACATTTCGAGCGAGAAGAAACCGACGACACCGCCATTGACCGTCTTGATCGCACCGTCCTTTTGTTCTTCGGACTTGTAGGCCTGTGCGATGTTGTAGGCGATGTTGGTGGCAAGGGAGGTCTTGCCCATTGCCGGACGTCCCGCAAGCACGATCAGGTCCGAATGCTGCAAACCGCCCATCAGCCGGTCGAGTTCGCGCAATCCGGTGGAAATGCCTGACAGTGCGCCCTCGCGGTTATAGGCGGCATGCGCCATTTCGATCGTTTCCGTCAGCGCGTCGCCGAAAGCCACGAAGCCGCCCTCGCTGCGGCCGGTTTCGGCAAGTTCGAACAACCGGCGCTCGGCATCGTCGATCTGCTGTCCCGGGGGCACGTCGATCGGTGCATCGAAGGCGATATTGACCATGTCTTCGCCGATACGGATCAGGTTCCTGCGGATCGCGAGATCGTAGATCGTGCGTCCATAGTCCTCGGCGTTGATGATGGAGGCGGCATCACCGGCCAGGCGCAGCAGGAACTGCGTCGCGGACAGATCGGCGATTTTCGCGTCTGCCGGGTAGAATGTCTTCAGCGTGATCGGAGACGCGGTTTTCCCGGCACGGATGAGATGGCCGATCTTTTCGTAAATGTCCTGGTGCGAGGGGACGAAAAAGTGGTGCGGTTCCAGAAAGTCGGACACCCGGTAAAACGTTTCGTTGTTCACCAGGATGGCGCCCAGCAGCTGGCGTTCCGCCTCTGCATTATGCGGCGCGAGACGTTGCACGTCTTCTTCTGTTTCGACCTTCTTAAGTGTGCCCTTCATACCGACCCCCGATATCCCAAGTTCATCCGGCATACCTTCACTTGCTGGCCGTCTCAAGGCTCAAAAACAGCTGTCATTGTTTCCCACTGACTTATGCAGATCAGCGGGGAAAGACTCAAATCCGTCTTGACTCCAAAGCTGTTTGAAGACTCAAGGCGATAGCTCTTAGTCATTGAAATCAATTATGTTTTTAAATGTACTAATGAAAAGTTAATGAAATCCGCAGTGCTTTCAAAGCCTTGCCGGAGAATCTGTACCCGTTTGTTTAGGGGCGTTTCCGGGACGGCAAACAAGGATTGCCGGCAAAACAAAAAACGGCGCTGCAAGCAGCGCCGTTTCATAAATTTGCCGGAATGAATCAGAAGCCGCTCAGACCGCTTCTTCTTCCGTCGCAGCTTCCTCGACAGCGTCGCCTTCGGCGTCGTCATCGCTTTCAGCAGCTGCTTCGACTTCCCCGTCTTCAGCCTCTTCGTCTTCCTCGAATTCGAAGACGTCCTGTTCGGGTGTCGTGAGGTCTTCACCGGCAGCCTGGCGAGCCGCTTCGTCTTCGGAGCGGGCAACGTTTACGCTGATGGTGACTTCGACTTCCGGGTGCAGGCGGATCAGAACGCTGTGCAGACCAATCGTCTTGATCGGCGTGCGCAGTTCAACCTGGCTGCGGGCAACAGAGAATCCGGCCTCGGTCAGGCCGTCAGCAATGTCACGCGTGGAAACGGAACCGTACAGCTGGCCTGTTTCACCGGCGGACCGGATCATGACCAGGGCTTCGCCATCCAGCTTGGATGCAACGGCTTCGGCTTCGCTCTTGCGTTCCAGGTTCCGTGCTTCCAGTTGCGCACGTTCGTTTTCGAAACGCTCCAGGTTGGCCTTGTTGGCACGAAGAGCCTTGCCCTGCGGCAGAAGGTAGTTGCGGGCATAGCCGTCACGAACGCGGACGGTGTCGCCCATCTGTCCGAGCTTGGCAATGCGCTCAAGAAGAATGATTTGCATTTTGTTTCTCCTACTGTCCCGCCATGTGGCGGTTAGAGACCGTTTGTCCGCGGTCCCAATACGGATCTCCCGGGCTTGCCCGGGAGAACGGGTTTCGTTCCAGAAACCTTAGCTGATCACGAACGGCAGCAGGCCGAGCAGGCGGGCGCGTTTGATGGCGCGGGCCAGTTCACGCTGCTTTTTCGCGGAGACCGCGGTGATGCGGCTCGGAACAATCTTGCCACGCTCGGAAATGTAGCGCTGCAGAAGACGGATGTCCTTGTAGTCGATCTTCGGAGCGTTGGAGCCGGAGAACGGGCAGGTCTTCCTGCGGCGGAAGAAGGGACGGCGGCTCGGAAGCTGTGCAATATCAACCATTGTCTCTTACTCCTCTTCACCACGGCGCGGCGGACGGCCACCACCGGAACGTTCACCACGATCGCCACGATCACCGCGATCACCACGGCCACCGCCGCGGCGGTCGTCACGGTCACGCTTCTGCATCATTGCGGACGGCTCTTCGTCGAGTTCGTCGACCTTGAAGGTCATGAAACGGAGAACGTCTTCGCTGAGACCCATCTGACGCTCCATCTCGGCAACAGCCGCATGCGGCGCCGTGATGTTCATCAGGGTGTAGTGAGCCTTGCGGTTCTTCTTGATGCGGTAGGCGAGGGACCGCAGACCCCAGTTTTCAATCTTGCCGACAGAACCGCCAGCGCCTTCGATGAGGCCCTTGAACTGTTCGACGAGCGTTTCGACCTGCTGGGCCGAAACGTCCTGGCGTGCCAGGAATACGTGCTCATAAAGAGGCATGAAACAAGCCTTTCTTCGTGTTGACAACGCGGGATTGGCGCAAAGCCTCCTCGTAGACCCGGAAAGGCGCACGAGAAATCTTACGGGAGTGGGAACACGGGAAGTCGGATCTTTTGAAAAGCTCCTGGCAAACGCCCTTCCGTTCAGCCCCCGGCCAAAGCCCGGATGAAGCGCGCTGTATACTCTGATTTGTGCCAATTGCAAGCTCAATCGCTTCAAACGGCGAAAACACTGCCTATTTACGTGCAAGGTGAGCGGTTGACGGATCAACGCTCTGGATCGACCGCGATAGGACATTTTACATACGAATACGAAAAATCAGAGCTTGCAGGGCGTATTTCTAACAAAAGTGGCGGGATTTTCGGTTTGAAGCCGCTCCGGGTCTTGACAGGCCGGGCAAGAGCGTATCATAGCCTCGCGCCAAGTTTGACGTCGCCCGGTCCGGCGCGGCACCTCGCTTTCTTCCAACAGCAGATGATCGTTGCCTCAAAAAGGACCAGGACCCGAGCACGCACATGGAGGCGTATCCCAGATGACCATAGCGTTCACATTTCCAGGCCAGGGCAGCCAGAGTGTCGGCATGGGCAAGGTGCTTGCCGATACCTTTCCTGAAGCAAAGGCCGTTTTCGACGAAGTGGACGATGCGCTTGGGCAGAAACTGTCCGACATCATGTGGAACGGTCCTGAAGATGCGCTGACCCTGACCGCCAACGCACAGCCGGCCTTGATGGCTGTAAGTCTCGCGACCATGCGTGTGCTGGAGGCAAAAGGGCTTGACCTCAAGTCGCGCGTTGCCTTTGTCGCCGGGCATTCTCTCGGAGAATATTCCGCGCTAGCGGCCGCCGGCAGCATCGATGTGGCGACGACGGCCCGGCTGCTGCGCGTGCGTGGCGATGCCATGCAGAATGCGGTGCCTGTTGGTGTTGGTGCGATGGCGGCTCTGCTGGGTCTGGATTTTGAGCTCGCCGCCGAAATTGCCGAGGAAGCGGCCCAGGGCGAAGTCTGTCAGGCGGCCAATGACAACGCCCCCGGCCAGGTCGTCGTTTCCGGGCATCTGGCAGCTGTCGAGCGCGCGGTCGAGATTGCCAAGGCCAAGGGCGCGCGCCGGGCGGTGATGCTGCCTGTCAGCGCACCGTTCCATTGTTCCTTGATGGCACCGGCTGCCGATGCCATGTCCGGGGCACTCGCTAACGCGGAAATCACGTCACCTGCCGTGCCGCTGGTCGCCAACGTTCTGGCCGAGCCGATTACGGACCCGGCAGACATTCGCGCCCGGCTGGTCGAGCAGGTCACCGGGACAGTTCGCTGGCGGGAAAGCGTGCTTTGGCTTGCAGGCCAGGGTGTTGACACCTTTGTTGAACTGGGCACCGGAAAGGTGTTGACGGGTATGGTCCGCAGGATCAGCAAGGAATCGACGGGCAGTGCCGTGAACACCCCGGAAGATATTGACGCGCTGGTTGAGAAGCTCGGCGGATAGTCGGCGTCACGCGTGACGCGATGCCGTCATGCGCAGGATCAAAGATTGATGAGGGAAGGACCCCAAATGTTCAGCTTGGAAGGCAAGAACGCGCTCGTCACGGGCGCAACGGGTGGCATCGGTGAAGCGATTGCCCGCATGTTGCACGCACAAGGAGCATCGGTCTCTCTGTCTGGGACGCGCGCCGAAAAACTCGAAGCGCTTGCGGCCGATCTCGGCGAACGGGCTTTTGTGACACCAGCAAACCTGTCGGATCGCGATGCGGTCGACGCCCTTCTGCCCGCAGCGGAAGAGAAGATGGGGTCGGTCGACATTCTCGTTAACAATGCCGGTATCACCCGGGACAACATCTTCATGCGCATGAAGGACGATGAGTGGGACCAGGTGCTCGAAGTCAATCTCAGCTCCGGGTTCCGTCTTTGCCGGGCCGCGATCAAGGGTATGATGAAGCGCCGGAATGGCCGCATCATCGGCATCACCTCCGTCGTCGGCGTGACCGGCAACCCGGGCCAGGTCAACTATGCCGCGGCAAAGGCGGGCATGATCGGCATGTACAAGTCCCTGGCGCGCGAAGTCGCCAGCCGCAACATCACGGTCAACGCGGTCGCGCCCGGGTTCATCGAAACAGCCATGACCGACGCGCTGAACGAGAAGCAAAAAGAATCAATTCTCGGGAGCGTTCCGGCCGGGCGATTGGGGACGTCTTCGGAGATTGCTTCCGCCGTCCTTTACCTGGCAAGCGAAGAGGCGGCGTACGTGACTGGCCAGACTCTCCACGTCAATGGCGGCATGGCTATGATTTAAAAGGGAATTTTGCCGGATAGGCAAAAAGAAACCAGACCGTTTCAAAGCGGTCCGGACTGGCTGGTAATGGTCAACAAAGTGTGTTACCAACCCGCCGATTGTTACAAATTGCGTTATTGGGGCCGGTCTCCCGGTGCGGTGACGCTGAGACATCTTCAAGACCGCGAGTTGGTACTGTCTGATTTGCCCAAGGGCCGGGGCAGTTTCGCGAGTGATGAATAGACGAAGAATAAGGAAGTGAAAGATGAGCGATATCGCGGATCGGGTGAAGAAAATTGTTGTTGAACACCTCGGTGTCGACGCTGACAAGGTTGTGGAAGGCGCAAGCTTCATCGATGATCTTGGCGCAGACAGCCTCGACACCGTCGAGCTGGTCATGGCATTCGAAGAAGAGTTCGGTGTTGAAATCCCCGACACGGCTGCCGAGACGATCCTGACCGTAGGTGACGCGGTCAAGTTTCTGGAAGCAAACAAGTAAGGGCGAGCCCTTCTTGAATTTGGGTTTAAGTTTGGGCCGGCGGGGCATTCTCCGCCAGGCCCTTCCAACGTAAGTGCAGGTGTATGAGGCGAGTTGTCGTAACTGGGTTGGGCATGGTGACGCCGCTTGGCGGTAACGTCGATGCCACTTGGAAAGGGATCCTTGCAGGAAAGAGCGGGGCCAACAAGGTCACGAATTTCAAGGTCGATGATCTGGCCTGCCAGATTGCCGCCCAGATCCCCCGCGACCCTGGCGAGGAAGGGGCGTTCAATCCTGATGACTGGATGGACGTCAAGGAACAGCGCAAGGTCGACGACTTCATCGTCTACGCCATGGCCGCCGCTGACCAGGCGATGGCGGATTCCGGTTTCAAGGCTGAAACCTATGAACAGCAGGCCCGTTCCGGCGTTCTGATCGGCTCCGGCATCGGGGGGCTGCAGGGGATCGAGCAGGGTGCACATCTGCTGGCCGAGAAAGGCCCGCGCCGCGTCAGCCCGTTCTTCATTCCCGGACGCCTGATCAACCTTGCAGGCGGCTACGTCTCCATCCGGCACAGCCTCAAGGGTCCGAACCATGCCGTCGTGACGGCGTGTTCAACCGGCGCACATGCGATTGGCGATGCGTCTCGGCTGATTGCCTTCGGCGATGCCGACGTCATGGTGGCCGGCGGGGCGGAATCCCCGGTCTGCCGCCTTGCGATTGCCGGGTTCGCGGCCTGCCGGGCCTTGTCCACCGGCTTCAACGACGCGCCCGAAAAGGGCTCCCGCCCGTATGACGTTGCCCGCGATGGGTTTGTCATGGGGGAAGGTGCCGGCGTTGTCGTTCTGGAAGAATACGAACACGCGGTAAAGCGCGGAGCGACGATCTACGCCGAGGTGATCGGATATGGTCTGTCCGGGGATGCCTATCACATCACGGCGCCGTCTTCCGACGGTGACGGGGCTTACAGGTGCATGGAAGCAGCGTTGAACCGTGCCGGTATCACGCCCGCGGATATCGACTACGTCAACGCGCACGGCACCTCCACGCCTCTTGGCGATGAAATCGAACTTGGCGCGGTAACCAGGCTTGCCGGAGAGCACGCCGCCGGATTGACCATGTCGTCGACGAAGTCGTCGATCGGACATCTGCTTGGCGCAGCCGGTGCTGTCGAGGCGATTTTCTCGATCCTGGCGATCAGGGACGGCATGGCTCCGCCGACCATCAATCTCGACAATCCATCGGTGGAAACCGAAATCGATCTGGTGCCGCACAAGCCGAAGCAACTGGACATCAATGTCGCCTTGTCGAACTCATTCGGCTTCGGTGGAACAAATGCGTCAGTTGTCTTCCGTAAAGTTGCCGCATAACCCTTTCAAATTCCATCCGGTCGGAACTGATTCCCAGTGCCCGGCCGGAGAAATTGAATGTGACGACTGGTCCGCTTGAGCTCTGCTCATTCGCAAGAGCTCACTATTGGAGGTGCGACCCAATATGCGCAGAAAGCCGAAAAGCCCACGCGAAGCCCTGCAGCCTGAACCAGCGCCTGCACCGCCGCAGCGTTCCAGGCATGTGCGCAATCCGCTGGTTATCCTGAGCAATCTGATCATCACGCTTGCGGTATTCGGTCTCGCCGCCGTGGGCGGCGCGCTGTATTTCGGCAAAACGAAATTCGAAGAACCCGGCCCCCTGACCGAAGAGGCGACGGTCGTGATCGCGTCTGGATCCGGTCTCTCGGGCATCACCAACCGACTGGCCGGCAACGGCGTCATCGGAGATAGCGTCTTTGACGAGTGGGTCTTCAACCTCGGCATCCGCTTCTACAAGAACGCAACCGATCTCAAGGCGGGCGAATACGCCTTTGCCCCCGGCGTGTCGATGCACGAGATCATGACCGATCTCGTCCAGGGCAATGCCGTCACGCATTCCGTAACGATCCCCGAAGGCTGGACAACCGCGCAGATCTTGGAGCGCGTGCGCGAGCACCCGATCCTTGTCGGTGAAATAACCGATGTGCCGGCCGAGGGAGACCTGCTGCCGCAAACCTACACCTTCGCCCGGGGCACGACGCGCCAGGAGGTTCTCGGTCAGATGAAGGAAGCGCAGGAGCGGCTTCTTGCGGAAATCTGGGAGCGGCGCACGGATGACCTGCCGGTTACCTCGCCGGAGGAACTGGTTGTCCTGGCCTCGATCGTGGAGAAGGAAACGGCGCTTGCGGATGAACGCCCGAGGGTTGCCGGTGTTTTCGTCAACCGCCTCAACAAGAGCATGCGCCTGCAGTCCGATCCGACAATCCTTTACGGGCTGTACGGCGGCGAAGCCTGGCTGAAGGACAGATCCGCTATCAAGCAATCCGAGATCAATGCCCGGAACGAGTACAACACCTACCAGATCGACGGGCTGCCGCCCGGACCGATCGGAAATCCCGGGCGGGCCGCCATGGAGGCGGTTGCCAATCCCTCCCGCACTCAGGACCTGTTTTTTGTTGCCGACGGCACGGGCGGGCACGTGTTCGCCGAGACCTATGAGCAGCACCAGGAAAACGTGCGCAAATGGCGCCAGATCGAACGGCAGCGCCGGCAGGATGAGCAACAGCAGAATACAGAACCTGCAACGTCCAACTAGACGGATGTGACCGCAGGATCGCAGGCGAACAGGGCGGAGGAGCCCTGTCTCAAGTCCGGAGGGGCATATGGCGCTAGCCAGCATGACGGGTTTTGCACGGTCGATCGGGGAGGCCGGGCCGGTACGTTGGACGTGGGAACTCAGGTCGGTCAACGGCAAGTCACTGGACCTGCGCATTCGCATTCCCGCCGGACTGGAAGCGCTGGAACCCCAGATCAGGGAACGGTGCAGCAAGGTGCTCAGGCGCGGCAACGTCACGATCGGCCTGGCCATGCACCGCGATCAGTCGGAGCAGATGCTCCAGGTGAATGAAAGCGCGCTGGAAGCGGTCCTGTCGACCATTGATCTTCTGAAAGACCGTGTGCCGGACCTCGCTCCGCCCTCGCTTGACGGTATCCTCTCTCAAAAAGGCGTTTTTGAGCTGAAGGAACCCGAGGACGACGAGGAAACGCAGGCGGCGTTGCACAAGGCCCTGCTGACGACGCTTGACGCGGCGTTGATCGATCTCGTGGACATGCGGCACACCGAAGGACAGGCGATCAACGATGTTGTGCGCGGGCAGTTTGACAGAATTGCGCAGCTCACCCAGGCGGCGGAAGGCCTGCCTGCAAGGCATCCGGATGCCATCAGGGAAAGGCTCCGCAAGCAGGTCGCGGACCTGATGGAAGCGTCCGATGGACAGTTCGACCCGCAACGGCTGCATCAGGAAGCGGTCTTTCTCGCGACCAAGGCGGACATCCGGGAAGAGCTCGACCGGCTGCACGCGCATGTGTCGGCCGCCCGGGACCTGCTGGGGACCGGAGGCGCCATTGGACGGCGCCTTGATTTTCTTGCACAGGAATTCAATCGGGAAGCCAATACGCTGTGCTCGAAATCCAATGACGTGGATCTGACGGCAATCGGACTGGACCTGAAAGCCGTCATCGACCAGATGCGCGAGCAGATACAGAACCTGGAGTAAGACCCATGACTGCAACCTCTGCAGGAACCACCGTCAGCGCAGAGCAGGCGGAACAGCAGCGGCGGGGGCTGATGCTGGTGCTGTCTTCCCCCTCAGGTGCGGGAAAGTCGACGATCGCCCGTCTGCTCCTGGACAAGGAAGACAATCTGGCGCTGTCCATCTCCGTAACGACGCGTCCGCGCCGTTCCAGCGAAGTAGATGGGGTCCATTATCACTTTCTCGACTCCAAACGGTTCGAGCAGATGCGCGAGCACGACGAGTTGCTGGAATGGGCCGAGGTTCATGGAAACTACTACGCGACCCCGCGCGGTCCGGTCGAGGATGCCATAGAGAGCGGACGTGATATTCTGTTCGACATCGACATCCAGGGCACCTTTCAGCTCTATGAGAAGATGCGTTCGGACGTCGTATCCGTCTTCATTCTGCCGCCCTCCATCGCCGAGATGAAATCACGCCTGTTCCGACGCGCAGAAGATGCCGATGAAATCATTGCAAAGCGCATGAAGACAGCGGTCGGAGAAATGCGTCACTGGTCGGAATACGACTACGTGGTCGTGAATGACGACCTGGAACGGGCCTATGAAAACGTGCGCGCGATTCTGAGAGCAGAGCGTTTGAAACAGTTCCGCTCACCAAAGATCGGGCCTCTCATTCAGGGCATGGTCGACGACCTTGAAACGGAGCTCGGCGACAACGGCTAAGGCCGGTAACCGTTAATCCGCTGCAGGCGGCGGAAACGTGTTCGCCAACCGGACAAAACCATCGATATCGATTTCCTCCGCACGCGCCGTCGGCTTGATGCCTGCAGCCTCGATCAGGCTTTCCGCTTCGCGTGACAGAGGCTTGAGGCTGGCACGCAGCATCTTGCGGCGCTGACCGAAGGCCGCGGCCGTGACGCGCTCCAGGGATTTCAGGTCACAGGGCAGGGGATCTGCCTTTGGTGTCAGGTGAACAACGGCCGAGGTCACCTTGGGCGGCGGTGTGAAAGCCTTCGGGCTGATGTCAAAGAGAATGCCGCGATGGCACCGCCAGCCTGCCAGCACGCCCAGTCTTCCATAGGCCTTCGACGCCGGTTCTGCCGTGATGCGTTCGGCAACTTCCTTTTGAAACATCAGCGTCAGCGAAGACCAGAACGGCGGCCATTGCGGCGTGGTGATCCAGTTCAGGAGAAGTTGCGTTCCGACATTGTAGGGCAGGTTGGCAACAATCCTGACCGTGCCGCGCCCCGTCAGTGAAACGGGATCAAGTTGCAGCGCGTCGCCTTCGATCACTTCCAGGCGGCCCGGGTATCGGCTCGAAATTTCCGCCAGCGCCGGCAGGCAGCGGGTGTCTTTCTCGATGGCAACAACCCGTCCGGCACCGGCTGCGAGCAGCGCCCGGGTGAGACCGCCCGGGCCGGGGCCAATCTCCAGAACGGTGGCGTCCTCTATATCTCCTGCCGATCGGGCAATACGGGACGTAAGGTTGAGATCAAGCAGAAAGTTCTGGCCAAGCGATTTCTTGGCGTTCAGTTCGTGCGCCGCGATCACGTCGCGCAAGGGGGGAAGGTCGTCGATCTGTGCCATGTGAACGAGTTATAGCAAATGCGGGTTTGACAGGGCGCGCGCCATGCGCACGGACGCAGCGAAACTGTCGATGCGGGCCGTGCCGCTACCGGCAATGGCGTAGGCCGTACCGTGATCGGGAGATGTTCTGACAAAGGGCAGTCCGAGCGTGACATTGACGCTGTCGTCGAAGCCAAGGGTCTTGGCGGGGATCAGAACCTGATCGTGATACATGCCGAGAACACAATCATAGTCCTTTCGCGCCGATGCGTGGAACAGCGTGTCCGCCGGATGCGGTCCGGTGGCGTGAATGCCCATTTCGTTGAGCTGTTCAATCGCGGGTCTGATGATGTCGTCATCTTCACGTCCCATCGATCCGTTTTCACCAGCATGTGGGTTGAGGCCGCAAACCGCCAGCCTCGGCGCGGTGTATCCGAACCGGTCCTTCAGGTCGGAGGCCGCAATCCGCGCCGTTTCAACAATCAGGCTCTGGTTGATCGCATCGGGAACGTCCCGGATCGCAATGTGGATCGTGACGGGTACGACCATCAGCTCCGGGCCCGCGATCATCATGACCGGCTTTGCGTCGGCACCGGGCCAGTGCTTTCGGGAAAGCGCACCCAAATACTCCGTGTGTCCTGGAAACGCGAAGCCGGTCTTGTAGAGCGCCGCCTTGTTGATCGGATTGGTGACAAGGGCCGATGCGCGGCCGCCTTTGATGTCTTCAACGCACCCCTCGATCGCCTCGATGACCGAGTGCGCGGCAGCTGCCTGCTCGGTGCCGGGCGTGTCGGCCAGGGGACCTCCCGTCTGTACCACAGGCAGGCCTTTCTGAAACGCCATTGGCGCATCTTCAGGTTCACAGGAAATGATATTCGTCTTGAGACCGATCCGTTTCGCCCGCGCTTCGATCAAGGCATGGTCGCCTCGAACATAAAAGCAGGGGAGCTTGATCGCTTTCCGGTTCCACCACGCCACAATGGAGAGTTCCGGACCGATGCCGGCTGGCTCCCCCATGCTGACCGCGATCGGCGCTTGCTTGGGGCTCATCAGGGATCAGCGGTAGATGATCGTCGCGCGGCGGCGCACATCCATCAGGTACTTCCGGGACTGGCTTTCGCCTTCCTTGGCACGCAATTCGTTTTCCAATTCCGCACGTACGCCGATATCGGATGCGATTTCCCGTTTTCCGCAGATTGCGATCATCTCGTAGCCGACAGGCGTCGTCGACGGCTTGGTCAGGCTGCCGGGTGTGAGCGCGCTGATCTCGTCGCGCATATTGGCAGGCAATTCGGTTTCCAGGCGCCGGCCGATCGGCTGAACGACGACTTCGCTATATTGGCCAAGCACGCTTCCGGCGTCGTCGCAGCCGTTGAATGCGGACCGGATCTTGTTGCTTTCCTGCTTGCGTTTCGACTTGAAACCGCCCGAGGAGTTTTTCGGCACGACAACGATCACGCGTTTCAGATCGTATTCAACGGACTTCTGCCGGTCGGCCTCGTCCTTCTTCTGCAGCGCGGCGATAATGTCGGATTCATCCACTTCAATCCGGCCGCTGAACCTGCGCTGGAGCAGCTGGTTCCAGGCAAGCTGTGCCTTCAGCCGGGACTTGAGCGTGGCCGGCTGAACGCCGCCGCTGCGCAAGGCCTTTGAGAGCTGGCTCGGCGACATCTTCACATTGCGGGCGATGTTGTTGAAGGCATTGTCGATCTGTGTCTGGCCGATGTCGATGCCCATTCGGTCCGCTTCGGCGAGCTTGACCTGGTCGTCGATCAGCTCCTGTTGTGCCTGACGCTTTGCGACGGACGACGACTTGCGCTGTGTCAGCGTGATCAGGCGCGCCCGTTGGCTTATGTCGTAATCCGTGATCGGCACGTCATTCACGATCACCTTGATTGCAGCATGGGCCGGGGTGATTGCCGGCGTCATCAGTGCCAGGACAAGGCTCAAGAAAACAGGGGCAAAACGCAGTCGCATTGGTCAACCTTCTGTGTTGGCCCGCAGCCAAACCGAAGTTAGTGTTATTGTGGCTTGCTTTCTCGCATATAAGGGGCGCGATTTCAAAATAATACCTGCATGATGCCTGATATCATGGCAGCAAAATGTCTCGCCAAACCTTATGCGGACATAATGTCGTGAACTGGAATGTTTTTCAAAACTGAAAATCGGTCCGGGCGGGAACAGTCTAGTTGAGCGCGCCGCTGGAAACCTGGGTATTTCCGATCGTTCTCAGGCCAATCCGGAAATAGAGCGTGCGGTTGACCGAGTCGCCGTCGTTCCGGCTACGGTCTTCAGCGTAAGACATTGAGAAAGAAAAGCCCTCGTCATCATAGCCGATGCCGACACCGTCCTGGACGATGTTCGCATTCTCGATGTCGTAGCGCATCGAACCGAATATGCGCCAGTTCTCCTGGAGGCGGAGGCTCGCCGAACCCAGGATTTCCTCACGCGGGCTATCGATCCCCACGTCCGGTTGTTCACCGAGAAACGCGTAGGCGAGGGAGGAGACCACCGGTCCGTAGATGGCGCTGGCCTGAGCCTGCAGGCGGTTGACGGAGAAGTCGTCCTTGTCGAAACGTGCCTGTGCGCCGATTTTGACACCATATTGCGTGTCCAGATAAAGGCTTCCCACATAATCCGACAGCGTCGATGCCAGGCCAGAATCTTCCGTCGCACCGAGAATGTCCGGAGTTGCGTAGGAGTTCTCGCCGGCCAATTGATACGAGCGGCCGAACAATCCGCTCAGGTAATAGCCGCTGTTGAGCTGAAGCTTGTAGTTCAGACCCACATTCAGGCGCGTGCCGCCTTCGGCCCGGTCAAAACCGGAAAACTTGTCGTAGTCGAACAAGGTGGTCGTGTCGAACACGATGCTTTGCGCGTCATCGTTCGGCAATTCACCGATCCGTTGTTCGTTCGGGCGTGCAACGATCTGGGCGATCGGTTCGAACACCTGGTTGCCCCCGTCGAACGCAGCGATGATCGGGTAACGGTACTCAAGTCCGATGGCCGGCATCGCTCGGCCCACGAAACTTTCGCCGGCCAGGGCAGTGACATCTGAATCCGGCGAAGCGAGGAAGAAGAGATCGCCGCGCATATAGGCGAATGGCGTAAAGGACTGGCCAAGCGGGTCGATAAAGGTGCGCCGCCAGTCTCCCTGCAGAGACAGGCGCGAAAAGGTGCCGTCGACACCGCGGAACCGGGCGGTTGTCCCGCCATCGATGGAAAATGCGTCGGTTTCGTCGCGGGTCAGCGACGTGAAATTCGCCGCAAGAGACAGTTCGCCAGCCAGGATCGGATCCGCAAACACGTAGTCATAGTCGATCACGGGGAGGACAAGGGGCTGTTTGTCCTGAAGCGAACTACCGACCGGCGAGAAGCCGTTCGCGTCGAAATCGCTGTCCTGATAGTCTTCCTGGGAAATCTGGAACGCGTAGGCCCTGACCGAGAGCAGGTTCCGGTCGTTTCTGCCTTCCAGGTAAATCTCAGAGGGATCGCCGCCTCCGAAACTCGCCATGGAGTAGTCCTTGAAGAACTGCCGGTCGCTCTTGTAGGTCACGTTCCAGCCAAGGGTCCAGTCCCTGCTCAGGCTGAAGGAGGCCGTCGAATTGACGGCACCGCGCCAACGCCCGTCGGCTCTTGACGTTGTAAACTCGCTTGGCTGTGCCTGGAACAGGCCGGCCGCCGAGAAACTGACCTGCCCGTGCTCAAACTTCTGCCGGTACTGAACGTCCCCGAACAGGCCCTGTTTGGTCAGTGGTGTAAGCGTGGTCGTCAGATCGTAATGCGGGTTGAGTGCCCAGTAATACGGAACGGTCACACCATATCCGAGCTTGTCGTTGACGACACCGCTCGGGATCAGAAATCCTGATTTCCGCTTGATGGTCGGATCCGGCATCGACAAATACGGCAGCCAGGCAATCGGCTTGCCGTAGACCTCGAAAGCAGCGTTTTCAAAGCGGATAATCTTTTCCTGCTGCTTGTGAATGATTTTTTCCGCGCGCACGCGCCAGAGCGGAGGCTTGTCCGGCGGGTTTGTCGGCTTTGTGTAGACCGTATAGACGCCGTTTTCGATCGTGGTGACATTGTTGCCTTCGCGGCGCGCTTTTTCGGCAAGAAAACGCGTGCGTTTGGTTGTGTCGATCTGCAAGGCGTTGGCAAACCCGTCGGCGAAGTCTTCCGACAACGTCAGTTCGGACGAGCGCACGACATTGCCGTTCGCTTCGATAAAGATGACGTTGCCGCGTGCCGTCAGCTGGCCCGACTTGCGATCAAAGACGATCTGATGTGCCTGGACGGTGTTGCCGTCGTAGTAAACCTGCACGTCACCCGTTGCGACAATGACATCCTTGTCGAAGTCATAGGTGATTTCGCTGGATTCCAGGAGCATTTCGGCGTCAGGGTCGACATCGCCGGTCAGGCCGCTCGTCAGGTCTTGTGCATTTGCGGTCGCAGGCGCGTGCAAAAGCCCTGCGCTGATGGCAAGCAGGCTTGCTGCCGCGAGGAGACTGCCCCGCTTGGCCCACATCTCTTTATTCAGGAAAAGCGGCAAAGACATCGGTCTCACCCGTCCTCCTGATGCAAGAGAATTGTCAAACCCATAAGAACTCCAAACACTCCGGGCGCCCACGCAGCCACCAAAGGGGGGACGATACCCGCACCCCCGAAATCCTTCGCCAGCTCGGTGAGAACGTAAAGCACGAACCCGGACAGGATTCCACCCAGAATCATGGTCCCCAACCCACCAAATCTCGATACTTTAAGGGAAACTGCCGCCGCAATCAAAATCATGGCGACCAAAAGAAGCGGCCGCGCAAGCAATGTCTGATATTGCAAATTGTACCTGTAGGCAGGCAATCCGGCATTTCTGGCCAGTTCGATGAACCGGGGCAGGTTCCAGAACGAAATTGATTCCGGCGAACCGATGCTCTCGCGGACTTCCGTGGCGGTCAGGAAGGTGCTGACCTGATATTGACCATAAGGCTGTGGATCTTGCTCCGTTGTGTAGACGATGGCATCGCTGAGATACCAGATTTCGTCTCCCAGGCGCGCTTCCTCGGCCTCGATGCGCTCCCGGAACGTTCCATCCTTGTCGAATGTGAACACGGTAACGCCAAGGAGGCGCGTGCCGCCGTCCAGCAGTTGCTTTGCCAGCAGCACCGATTCTCCATCAAGACCGTCTTGCCTGACCCACACGTCGTTGCTGTTTTGAAGCAGAAACGTCTGATCTGCGCCAAACAGGCCTGCCGCGACTTCGTCGGACTTCTTCTGGAACCAGACCGCCGCCGGGTTGTAGACCGTGACCGACATGATCCCGAGAATGATTCCCACGACGATGGCGGGCATCGAAAACTGCCAGACCGAAATGCCCGAGGCCCGTGTGACCACGAGTTCCAGCGCGCGGCTGAGCGTGACAAACGCGGCGATCGACCCGAACAGGACCGTGAACGGGATGACCTGTTCCAGGAGCAGGGGAACGCGCAGCAGTGAAATCAGGGAGACCCTGAGCACGGAGAAACCTTCGCGGTCACCGCCGCGGCGAACCAGTTCCAGGACGTCGAACAGAAAAATCAACACCGCCGCGAACACAAACAGGCCAAGGATCGCCTTGAGAAAACGGTTGGAGAAATAAATGGCAAGTGTCCGGCCGAGGATCATGAAGCTCCTCCGGTCTGCCGGTTGTTCAGGCGGTTGCCGATTGCTTCGAGCCGGTCCTGCAACGCATGATGCAGAGTACTCAGCCAGCGGGGTTGAGCCCGGCTTTCGTTGAATATGGAAATCAGTGCCAGGGCGGAGCCTGCGATGGGAACGACGTAGAGCAGGCTGAGGAGCGCGTTTGACACCCCGGCGATCGCGGTCACGCCGAAACCGGATGTCCGCAATATGACGCAACAGGCAATGGCACCGACAATCGCGCTGCCTCTTCCTTGCCGCGTTGTCCTTGCCTTGCCCAGAAAGGCGAAAACGATGAGCCCGAATGCGATTGCATAGAGCGGTTGGCTGAAGCGTTCGTGCAGTTCTTTCGCCAGCTTGTCCGCGTTGTTCAGCGCATAGGCATCGTTGCGGCCGGGTGAAAGCAGGTTCGCGGTGGTCCGTTCGCTTGCCTTGAACACGGGTTCTCCCGCTTCCGGGATCAGGTTTGACAGATCGAAGGCGTAGGACTGGAAACGAACGATGGAAATGTCGCCTTGCTGCTTCGGGCGCCGCTGGATAGTGCCGTTTTGCATCACGAGCAGTGTGCGATCCGCCGCTTCAACAATGTTTCCCGTGTCGGCCTGGTATGTGAACGCCGTTTCCCCGTCGCGGGTGTCGTGTAGCAGCAGGCCGTCAAGCGTTCCGTTCCCAGACCGGTTCCGGATATGAAATGTGAGCCCGCTATCCACGTTGATGAACTTGCCGGGTTTGACGATGTTCGCGACAAGGTCCGCTCTGACGCGGGTGATCTCCGTCCTGAGCTGTGCCAGCCCGCCCGGTGCCACGTAGAGCGACAGCGCGGCTATGAGCGTCATGACGGCCACGGAAAAGATCATGACCGGTTTGAGGACGAGAAATCTCGAACCGCCACTGGCGTCAATTACGATAAGCTCGCTGTCGCCGGAGAGCGCGTTGAGGACCAGGATCAGCGCGAGCATCAGCGCAAAGGGGGCAACGATCATGATCAGGAAAGGCAGGGCCAGCATCGTGATGCCGACAAACTGGACAATCGTCTGTCCCTTTGATGTCACAAGGTCAAGCTGTCTGAGCGCTTGCGTCGCCCACACCACACCGGTCATGGCTGCAATCGTGAGCGTGAATGCATACAAGGTCCGCCGGATAATGTAGCGTTCAAGCGTCTTCATGTCTGACCGGACAAGCCCTTTGCAAAATATCGAAAAAATCCCCAGCCACCGAATAGCACGTAATGTGGTGAACGCCGCATAAATAAGAATGGTTAATTTGCATTAATTTTGTTCGCTGTTGCCGAAAAGTCGTTAAAACCCCATGATTTGCGGTAAACAGGTCACAGTTGCATGCCCCTCTGGCGTGACCTGGAAACGTGAAGACAACCGAAAGCCGAACAAGGACCGACGCATGACCAAGCTAGCAAAGATTTCTTTTTCCAAAGCAGAGGCTCCAAGGAAGGGTGTAGCCGTCGTTTTGTCCACCGAGAAGCTTGGCCTCGGCAACATTGCCCAGGAAGTGGCGTCGGGACTGCAAGGCGGCCTTGAGCGGGCGGCGGGCATTGCCGGGTTTACCGGCAAGAAGAAGACGACGCTCGACCTTGTCGCCCCTTCCGGCCTGGCACTGGACCGATTGATCGTGTTCGGTCTGGGCAAGGCTGAAGAGGTTTCGCAGGGAGACTGGCGTGCGTTCGGTGGTGTGGTCCTGGCCGCATTGCAAAAAGCCAAGACCGATGCGGCCGAGATCCTGTTCGACGTGCCCGAGGGAGTTGAGCTTTCGGCATCGGATATCGCCGAGTTTGCAATGGGAGCAAAACTCCGCGCCTACACGTTCGACACCTACAAGTCGAAAAAGAAGGGGGCAGAGCCGGAGAAGGATCTCAAGCTCACCTTGAAAGTGCCGGACACGAAAGCAGCCAGGAAAAGCTGGAGCGTTTCTGAAGGCATCGCCGACGGTGTCATCCTTGCGCGCGACCTGGTGAACGAACCGGCAAACGTCCTTGGCCCCGTCGAGTTTGCCAAGAAAGCTGCCGAACTGGAAAAACTCGGTGTCGAAGTGGAAATTCTCGGCGAGAAGGAGATGAAGAAGCTCAAGATGGCTGCACTGCTCGGTGTGGCGCAGGGCTCCGTGCGCCCGCCGCGTCTGGCGGTGATGCGATGGAACGGCGGAAAGAAAGGCGCTGCGCCGGTCGCTTTCGTCGGCAAGGGCGTGGTCTTCGACACCGGCGGTATTTCCATCAAGCCATCGGGTGGCATGGAAGACATGAAAGGCGACATGGGAGGGGCCGCCGCGGTCACCGGTGCAATGCATGCCATTGCTGCGCGGAAGGCGAAAGCCAACGTCATCGGTGTCATTGGCCTCGTGGAAAACATGCCTGACGGCAACGCGCAACGGCCGGGCGATATCGTGACCGCCATGTCCGGAACGACGATCGAAATCCTCAACACTGACGCGGAAGGGCGTCTCGTGCTGGCGGATGCTCTCTGGTACACGCAGCAGAAGTACAAGCCGGCCATCATGATCGATCTGGCGACCTTGACAGGTGCGGTGCTTGTCGCTCTGGGCAATCTCAACGCGGGCCTGTTTTCCAACAATGACGATCTTGCGGACAAGCTTCTTTCATCGGCCGGAACGAGCGGAGAGCCGCTTTGGCGTCTGCCCCTTTCGAAGGAATACGACAAGATCATCGACACGCCCAACGCGGACGTGAAAAACACCGGTGGCCGTTGGGCCGGGTCGGTGACGGCGGCGCAGTTCCTGCAGCGTTTTGTCAATGATGTGCCCTGGGCACACCTCGATGTGGCCGGAACCGCATTCGGCGCGCCGAAGGACGACATCAGCCAGGGCTGGGCGTCCGGTTACGGTGTGCGCCTGCTCAACCAGCTTGTCGCGGACCACTACGAGGGCTGAGAAGGTACGCATTTCCTGAGACGAAAAAACCCGCCGGAAAGGCGGGTTTTTTTACGTGTTGTCTTGTGTGTTCAGCAGGTCTTGTATGCCTGGCAGGCGGTGGCCGGTTCGACAAGCATTCCCATTCCAAAGGTTGCTCCGGCAACAACAGCCACCAGCGCACAAAACACAAATACGCGTGCAATCATTCACAAAATCCCCTCTTTGGCCGGTTCGGGACCACCGGACACCGGCCACCCAGCAATGATCCTTGGATCGTTCCCGGGAACGAACACTAGTCAATCGACATTTGCGAAGGGTTAATGATACGAGTCTCGTGGCCTGTCTACGTCGCATGCGCAGTAAAGCGCATTTGACCGTGCGGCTGTTGCAGGTGCGCATCAGTTCCGTCGGCAGGACTTGATAACCTGTGCAAAAGCACAGGATGACAAAGGCAGTCTGGAGCAAGGCAATGGGCGTTGAAGTGATGTTCTATCATCTGTTGCACAAGCCGCTTGAGGCGGCGCTGCCGCAACTTCTGCTGAAATGCCTGGAACGCGACTGGAAGGTTGTTGTCCAGACGGGAAGCGAAGAGCGTTGCAATGCGCTGGACGCGCATTTGTGGACTTTTTCCGACGACAGTTTCCTCCCGCACGGCACGAAGACCGACGGTTACGCGGAGCACCAGCCGATCTATCTCACTGCCGAACAGGACAATCCCAACGCGGCGGATGTGCGCTTCCTGGTGGACAGGGCGGACCCGCCGGCGCTCAGCAGCTACAAGCGTGCGATCTACATGTTCGATGGCAATGACCAGGACGCCCTTGCCGAGGCGCGCATGCGGTGGAAGGAAGCCAAGTCGGAAAGCTTCGAGATCGCCTATTGGCAGCAGACGTCATCGGGCGGCTGGGAGAAAAAGGCTTAGTGGATACGTTTTCCGGCCTCGCGATTTACGATGCTGGTCGGCGATTGGCGCGGGACGCAGTGGGCCGGGATCAGACAGGCAGTGTCACGGTGCGAAGCGATCTGGGTCGCTTCTTCGCCGCGGCGATTTCCCTGGCAGTGCTGCATCGCTTTCTGACAAGCCGGTAACGCAGGATCAAAAGCGACTTTCGCACCGGAGACAGCCTTCTGTTATGCGCAATCTTGCGGCCCGCTTGCGCGAGGCAGCGCTCGCGACAATCGCTAGCGATAGCTGATTTGCGTCTGCCTTTGATCCCGTGTGACTTTTCCAGATCTGTCATTCTCACTCCCGTTAGTACACCTGCGGTACACCAGCCGTCATCCAGCTTCCTCGAATTCTGCGGAAAGCTCCAGCCATTCCTCTTCTGTCTTGACCAGCTTTTTCTCGCAGTAAGCCCGTTCCTTGGCGAATTTCGTGGCACGGTCCGGTTCGCGCTGGAAAAACTCCGGGTCCGCAAGGGCCTCGTCCAGCTTGATGATTTTCTCCTGCAGGCGCGCCATTTCCTTTTCGGCCGCGTCAATCTTCTGCTTCAGAGGTTTCAAGAGACTGCGCTTTTGGGCGGCCTCCCGGCGCTTGACCTGCGCTGAGGCCCGCTCGGCTTCTTCTTCTGCCCGGTCTTTGGCCTTCTGCGCGGCTTCCGGTCCTTGCAGGATCAGACGGCGGTAGTCCTCCATGTCCCCTTCAAAGGGCGCGACCCTGCCGTCAGCAACCAGCCAAAGCCTGTCGGCACAGGCCTCGACCAGATGCCGGTCGTGGCTGATCAGAATGACAGCGCCCTTGTAGTCGTTCAGGGCCATTACCAGGGCTTCCCGGCTGTCGATGTCGAGATGGTTCGTCGGTTCGTCGAGGATCAGCAGATGCGGCCCGTCGAATGTCGCAAGGCCAAGCAGCAGCCGGGCCTTTTCACCTCCAGAGAGGTCCTTCGCCGGTGTGTCCATCCGATCGGTCGGCAGGCCGAAACGGGCAACCCTGGCGCGGACCTTTGCTTCGGGCGCGTCCGTCATCAAAGACCTGACATGTGCGACCGCGCTTTCGCCAGGGCGCAACTCATCGAGTTGATGCTGGGCGAAGAAGGCGATCTTGAGCTTGGTCGCCCTGGTGATGTCGCCGTCCATGGCCCCAAGCCGTCCGGAGATCAGTTTCGCGAATGTTGACTTGCCGTTGCCATTTGCCCCGAGCAGGGCGATGCGGTCATCCGTGTCGATGTTCAGGGTCAGCTTCGACAGGATCTTGGTGTCCCCGTAGCCGGTCGAAACACCCTCAAGCTTCATGATTGGCGGAGCGAGTTGTGCTCCGGGATCGGGAAACTCGATCGGCTTGCCGCTTTCTTCGGTCAGCGCCATGATCGGCTGAAGTTTTTCCAGCATCTTCAGGCGCGACTGCGCCTGCCGCGCCTTGCTCGCCTTGTACCGGAACCGGTCGACAAACGCCTGCATGTGCTTGCGCTGGGCGTCCCGTTTTTCCTTCGCCTTTTCGGCCAGCACCATCGCTTCGCGCCGCTGGCGGTCGAAACTGTCGTAACCGCCGGAGTAATAGGTCAGCTTGCCGCGCTCCAGATGGACAATGCTGTCCACGGCCTTGTTGAGCAGGTCGCGATCGTGGGAAATCAGCAGGACCTGATGCGGATAGCGCGCGACATAGTTCTCCAGCCAAAGCGTCCCTTCAAGGTCCAGATAGTTGGTTGGCTCGTCCAGCAGTAGAAGGTCGGGCTCCGAAAAGAGAACTGCGGCCAACGCAACCCGCATACGCCAGCCGCCGGAAAAGGAGGAACACGGGCGTTTCTGCGCGTCGGCGTCGAACCCGAGGCCGGACAGGATGGATCCGGCGCGCGCTTCGGCGGTATGCGCCCCGATATCGGCCAGTCTGGTGTGAATGTCCGCGATCCTCTCCGGATCGGTTTCCGTCTCGGCCTCGGCAAGCAGACGGCTGCGCTCCTTGTCGGCGGCCAGAACCACCTCCATAAGCGTCTCCTCCGTCCCCGGCGCTTCCTGGGCGACCTGACCGATACGGGCCCGTTTCGGGATTTGCACCGACCCGGTTTCGACGGAAAGGTCTCCCGTGATGATCTTGAACAGGGTCGACTTGCCCGCGCCGTTCCGGCCGACGAGGCCGGTCTTGGACTTGCCGGGCAGGGTAACGCTCGCCTTGTCGATCAAAAGACGGTCCGCGATCCGGTAGGTGAGGTCAGAAATCTGCAACATGGCCGGATGTTTGGCGGAGCATTGCTTCGGATGCAAGCGGAAACCGAGCGTGACAATGTGGACAATGCGGCGCAGCCGGCCGCATCGCCCTTGCGGGGATCACTCCTTGCCGAAAAAACCAACCAGCTCGGTGATGATGCGCGCGTGCTGTGCCTCTCGCTCGGCAGTGCCCTTGATGCAGACGATCTCATCTCCGGGTTCGTGCTCCTTGAGGATTTCAAAGCCTTCCGGCTTGCACACGCCCATGAAATCGAAATGACCTGCATCGGCAAGTTCGACATGCCTTGCCGAAGCTGTGGGCAAGAGCGAAACCAGCATGCGGGATTCGACGTCCTGATCGAGCATGTCCGCGCGCCCGGAACCAAGAACAAGGACCGGTGTCTCGATCGCAGCCAGGCTCTGACGTGACAGGACCGGCGTGCCGCCGAGATCCATGCTGGCAATCTTTTTGACGCGAACGTCCTTCCGCGACACCGCCATGTCACGCCGGTCTGCGTCCGTTTCCGCGACCGACCAGCCCTTCAGAACGGGACACACCACATTTGTTTCGCCGCCAATGCACAGGTTTTTATAAAGTCCGGCATCGAAACGCGCACCGGCAAGCAGCATCACGGTATATCCGCCGAGCGAGTGCCCGGCGGCAAAAACCTTGCTCTTGTCGATGCGATCGGCCAGTGCGCTCCGTTCAAGCAGAAACGTGATCAGGCGTGACAGATCCACGGGCCGCTCCCACAATTCGCGGGCGTGATCGGCATTGCGCAGGAACGTGCTGGTCCCGGGATGATTGACCATCGCCACAATGTAGCCGCGGCGCGCGAGGGCGGAACCCAGCCAGGCCTGGTTGAACGTATTGCCGTACATTCCGTGCGAAATCACCAGGAGAGGGAAGGAACCTTCGGCTGCAACGCCGTCCGGGTCCGCTTCCGCCATCTGCCAGACTTTGCTTTTGTCGGCGCGGCGGTGTTTTTCGGGTGTTGCGGTCGGATACCAGACGTTACCCGCAAGCGGCCGGTCGGCACGGTCATCGGCAACGGTCACCTCCGAGACGCCCGGGCCAAAGGGCAGACCGGACGCAGCCGCCACCTCCGGTGGCGCGCTCAGAAACAGCAAGCAGACGAGGAAGGTGGTTGTGGTTCGCAGCGCGTTCGCCGCGAAGGTGATGGAAACGGGCATCGCTTTCAGACCTCCGGTTCGGGTTGGCTCGTTGCCAAAATGGGTTTGCCTGGAAGGTGTTGACAATCGCCGGTGGCCAGCCGTCCTGTCCTTAATCGTGATAAAGGACAGATCGGACAACGTGACTCTTCAACGGGCGATGACATGATCAGCATCCCGGTCTCTTTTCTGCTTGCGGCCGTCTTTTTGTGTCTGGGGCTGTCGGTGCTTTTCTGGCGCGTTCTGCCGCGCCGGTCCCGGGTGCTGTTCGGCGTCTTCTTCGGACTGCTTTTTGTCGAGGCAGCTTTGGTCGGACTGCGATTTGCGCATGGGGTTGTCGATTTCATCGTGCTGCAGCGGAGCCTGCCTGTCTGGATCGCGCCATCGCTCTATCTTGGCTTCGCCGCGCTCACTTTTCCCGACGACACGTTGAAACGATCAATACTCCGCAACGGACTGTTTGCCGCGCTCCTCACGCTCGCACTGCTGTTCCCCGTTGCCGTTTCCGGTTTCGTGGACGGACTGATCGCCCTGTGTTTCTCGATCTACAGTGTTCTTCTTGTCAGGCTCTGGGCAGGGGGGCCGGATCGGTTGGCACTGGCGCCGACAGGGCAGGCACGCTTTCTTCACAGGCTTCTGGCCGTTGCCATCTTGATCATGCTCGCAACGATCGCGACCGACCTCTGGATCGCGCTGCTTTTCACCCGGCAAATGCCGGAGACCGCTTCGCTCGTGATCTCCTATGCAAGCCTCGCTTTCATCGTGACCGCACTCGGCGTCGCTGTCTTCGTTGCGCGTCAGAACGTGCCGCGCCGCAAGTCGGAGAAGAAAGACCGGAGGAATGCGGACAACAAGGCGCTCGTGGACAAGGCAAAACGCGTCCTGATCGAACAGAACCTTTACAGGGACCCGGCAATGACGCTGACGCGGTTTGCGCGGCGCACGGGTGTGCCCGACCGGGACCTGTCCCTCGCGATCAATGATGCGACCGGTGTCAATGTCAGCCAGTTCGTCAATCAGGTTCGGCTGGAAGAGGCGGCCAGACTGCTGATCGAAACCGATGAACCGGTGACCCGGATCCATGAACAGGTCGGATTCCTGACCCGGTCCAATTTCTACCGCGAGTTCCGCCGGCAGTTCGGTGACGCACCGGGCGCGTACCGGAAGAAAGCTCAGCCCTCTTCCGAAATCAACTCGAAATAAAGCTCGGCAAAGCCGCCTAGAAGCTCGTGGCAGATGATGACGTCCCGGGTGTCCGGATCCCAGAACGCGTTGTCTTCGCCGCAGGATGCCGACCTGAACGTAACCTCTACCGGCAATTCGTAGAGCGTGTCGAGCTCCTTGGCGATTGTTTCCAGGATTTTCTTGTCTTTGAGAAACGCGGCCAGGAATGCGAGGTTTGCGGGCGCAGCCTCGTGGACAGTCTTGATTCTTCCGGCCGCCGTGTCTTCTTCCCGCACGAATGGATCGGTTACGTATTCCCAGGAATCCGCGGCCTGCTCGTAGTCGGATGCGCAGCTGTCGATGCGGTCTTCGGGAAGGTCGAGTTCTTCGGCAAGATCAAGGAAAGCGTCCTCGTCGGCTCCCACCATCAGGCACAGCATGCGATAGCCACGCTGCTGGTCCAGATCATGCGCGCCGTAAAAGACCAGGGCGTCATAGTCCTCCTCGGACATCAGGAACCAGCCGGTCATCGCGTGCGTGAGATAAACATCCATGTCATCCGTATCCGCGGCCAGCATGGAGACCGTGGCAAGGTTGTCGACGGCATCTTCCTCTTGCGCAAGAACCGGCAGCTCGAGCTCGGACACAAGCATGTGCCCGGCTTCGTGATAGGTCACGAACACGGTGTTGCCCGCGACAAAGTCGAGGAACTCGGCTTGCTCGTCCTCCGACAGAGCCTGGAAGTCCTGTGTCAAACCGTCAAACCGGGGGTCATCATCAGCCGAGGCCGGACCCGCTTGAAAGGCGGCAAGGCTTGCCGCAATCGTCCACCAGATCGCACACAGGAAGGTATGTAGGTTTTTCACGCGTTTGGCCCTGCCGGTTCAGGTTCCTTCGAAATTCATTGGCTGTGCGAAAGTGGTCCACAAGCCGCGTTTCTCAGACTATGCAGACTTTCCCGGCATTTCCAATGGCTTTGCGGATCGCGAGCAAGGTGCAAATGCTGCAAAAATGTCATGTGCACGCCCCTTGCGGCCCGGACGCAGCGCAGCTATTAAGGCCGCGAAATTCGGAAATTCCGGACCGGCATGGCGTCGGCTCCCTTTGAAACGAGAAAGACGAAACCATGGCGATTGAACGCACGTTTTCCATGATCAAGCCGGACGCGACCAAGCGCAACCTGACCGGTGCCATCACCGCTAAGCTCGAAGAAGCAGGGCTGCGCGTTGTTGCGTCCCGCCGCGTCTGGATGTCCCTGCGTGAAGCTGAAGCCTTTTATGCAGTACACAAGGAACGTCCGTTCTTCGGCGAACTGACGGAATTCATGTCGTCCGGCCCGACTGTCGTGCAGGTGCTGGAAGGCGAAAACGCCATCGCCAAGAACCGTGAAGTCATGGGTGCGACCAATCCGGCAGAAGCTGATGCAGGCACGATCCGCAAGGAATTCGCCCTGTCCATCGGCGAAAACTCCGTTCACGGTTCCGATGCCCCGGAAACCGCAGCCGTTGAAATTGCGTTCTGGTTCTCCGGCACTGAACTGGTCGGCTGACAGGGCATCACGCATTGAACAGAATGAAAAAGCCGGTCCCGTCGGGCCGGCTTTTTTCGTTCGGAAACGCGATCCGGATACATCCCGTTACATATTCATACCAAAGCGCGACAGCACGCCGTCTTCGGCTCCGCCATACTGTCCGGGTCGTGGCACAGGACTGGAGAATGAAAGCATGCGTCTAAGTCTTGCGCTTGCAACTGCGTTGATGGCTTCACAGGCCGCTGCACATGACAGTGTAGCGCCAATTGGTGGAGAACAACCGGCTGAACACATCCATCTGACGGATGAGATCTGGGATCTTGTCCTCCCCCCGGCCGAGGCGAGTGCCGATATCACGGTTGAGGGAAACACCAGGCGCATTCACGCCAATGGCTACCCGAACAAACCGCCCGGACGATTCCCGAACCGCAACAATCCGCACGCCATTTCGAAGAAAAACTACAACCTCAAGGTCCCGCTCAATCCGCGCAGGAACGCAGAGCCGAGAGACGCACAGGGGTCGGTTTTCGGCATCGCGGTCAATGGGGTCGTGATGGATCCGGGCACCGCCGAATTCTGGCAGAATGACCGGCGTTCCGGCTGGAATTATGAAGCGCTGGGCGGCGCCTGCAAACTCGGCCTCGACAAGTACAATGCACATGTCCAGCCGAATGGAACCTATCACTATCACGGCATTCCGACCGGCGTCGTATCCGCCAGCGGCGGACGAGCCGCCCCCGCGATGATCGGCTATGCTGCCGACGGTTTTCCGATTTACGGTCAGTTCGGTTACTCCGACCCGGCCGGAAAGTCGCCAATGAAGAAACTTGAGAGCAGCTATCGCCTCAAGAACGGCACGCGGCCGGACGGTCCGGGCGGGCGCTACAACGGCAAGTTCACGCAGGACTGGGCCTTCGTGAAAGGTGCAGGCGACCTCGACCGCTGCAACGGGCGTTTCGCCGCGACACCGGAACATCCGGACGGGACTTATCACTATGTCCTGACCGACACCTTTCCGTTCATCCCCAGATGCTGGATGGGCACTCCGGATGCCAGTTTCGCGCGTCTGAAGGGCAGGGGGCAGCGACGCGGCGATCTGCTGCCGGAAACCGACACGCCCGGTCAGGATTTCGCGGCGATCAGCGACCTGATGCAGGCAGAGGTGATCCAGGTGCAGGGTGGGCCTCCGCCACGGTTGCGTCCCGGTGGACCGCCGCCGCAGCGCGGCCAGCGCGGACCGCGTCAACAGCGTGGCGGACCTGGCGGCCGGGCGCCCTGCAGCGGCCGTTGAGCCGATTGCTGACCAGGGTTTGACGAAGGGGGCGCTTGACGGCGCCTTCTTTGCTATTCATTAGGTCAGGAGAGGTCTGCCTGTCAGATCGCGCAGAACCGAATGGGTCCGACATGAATCAGCCGCCGCCAAAGAGCACGTTTTCCACCTGTCCGCACGATTGTCCGTCGGCCTGTGCCGTTGAGGTTCACTTTTATCCGCACGGCGATATCCGCCGGTTGAACGGTGCGAAGGAAAACACCTACACCGCCGGCGTGGTCTGCGCGAAGGTCGCGCGCTATCCCGAGCGGCTCTATCATCCCGAACGCCTCATCAATCCGATGCGCCGTGTCGGTAAAAAGGGCGAAGGGCGTTTTGAGGAGATTTCCTGGGACGAGGCTCTGGACCTGATTGCGCGAAAGTTTCTCGATGCAGAAACGGAATTCGGGGCCGAGAGCGTCTGGCCCTACTATTATGCCGGGACGATGGGGCAGGTGCAGCGGGACAGCATCCACCGCCTGCGCCACGCAAAGGGCTACTCGCGCCAGTTCGACAGTTTCTGCACGAACATGGCCTGGACCGGGTTCATTGCCGGAACCGGCAAGCTGGCAGGGCCGGATCCGCGGGAGATGGCGCTTTCCGATCAGATCGTCATCTGGGGAACCAACCCGGTAGCGACGCAGGTCAACGTGATGACCCACGTGGTCGCCGCACGCAAGAAACGCGGTGCACGCGTGATCGTTGTCGATGTCTACGAGACCGAGACCATGAAACAGGCCGACATCGGCCTGGTGCTGAAACCGGGAACGGACGCGGCGCTTGCCTGCGCGATCATGCATGTGCTCTTCCGCGACGGCCACGCGGACCGGGATTATCTCGACGCCTATACGGACTGTCCGGCAGAGTTCGAAGCCCATCTCAAGACGCGGACACCGGAATGGGCCGCGGCGATCACGGGTCTGGACGCGGCCCGGATCGAGGAAGTCGCCACCTTGATCGGTGAGACCAAAAAGACCTTTTTCCGGCTGGGTTACGGCTTCACGCGTCAGCGCAACGGCGCTGTTGCAATGCATGCGGCTGCCTCCATCGCCTGCGTCACCGGTTGCTGGCAGTATGAAGGCGGCGGGGCCTTTCACAACAATGGCGCCATCTATCAGCTCAACAAGGAAATGATCGAGGCGACCTCGCTGAAAGACACGAAGGTGCGCGCGCTCGACCAGAGCCTGATCGGCCGGGTCCTGACCGGCGACGAGAACGCGTTGCAGGGTGGTCCACCCGTCAAGGCGCTCCTGATCCAGAACACCAATCCGGTGTCAGTTGCTCCCGAACAGGAACGCGTCAAAGAGGGCTTCGCTCGGGATGATCTTTTCACCGTCGTCCACGAGCAATTCCTGACCGAGACCGCGATGATGGCGGATATCGTGTTGCCGGCGACCCAGTTTCTGGAACACGACGATATCTACAAGGGCGGTGGCCACCAGTATCTGTCGCTCGGTCCGAAGGCGGTGGAGCCACCCGACGGCCCGAAAGAAAACATCTTTGTTATCAACGAGATTGCAAAGCGCGTTGATTCAAATCCTCATCCGGGTTTCGAGATGAGCGCGCGTGAACACATAGACTGGATGCTTCAGAATTCAGGCTACGGAACGCTTGACGAACTGGAGGCCGAAAAGTGGCGCGATCTGCAGCCGGATTTTGAGACAGCGCATTTCCTCAACGGGTTCGGTCATGCGGACGGAAAGTTTCACTTCAGGCCCGACTGGGGAAACACGCCGGCGCCCAACAAGCCTGATGGAGAGACCGTCTTTGGCCCGTTTGCGGACATGCCGGAGTTCCCGGATCAGTGGGACAGCATCGAGCTTGCCGATCACGATTACCCGTTCCGCCTGGCGACATCGCCGGCGCGGTCCTTCCTGAATTCCACCTTCAACGAAACGCAGTCTTCTCTCAAGAAGGAGGGCAGGCCCGAGGTCTGGATCAGGCCGGACGATGCGGCCAGCTTTGGCATCGAGGATGGCGCGAAGGTGAAAATGGGCAATGGACGCGGCGTCGTCACGCTGCACGCGCGGCACGTGGAGGCGGTCGCACACGGGACGCTGATCTCGGAAGGCATCTGGCCGAATGCGGCATTCGAAGATGGAAGGGGCATCAACACGCTGACGGGCGCCGACCCAGTTGCTCCCTATGGCGGTGCGGCCTTTCATGACACGGCCGTGTGGATCAGGCTGGCCGAAAAC
>JBCBUA010000008.1:0-47049 GCA_039818365.1 Pseudomonadota bacterium | reverse complement strand
GTCTTCTTCGTCAAACTGTTCCACGTCATGCGGAACAATGAAGGCAGCGATCAGGGTCACCCCTGGCCGGACCTCCCTTTCCGTTACCGCCACTTCCTGCACATTGGGATGATCCAGCAGCACACGCTCCACTTCTTCCGGAGCAACCCGGTAGCCAAAGGCATTCATCAGGTCATCGGCCCGTCCTTCGTACCAGAAATAGCCGTCGCCATCCCTTCGCATCCGGTCGCCCGTCAGAAACCACGGCCCCCTGAACGCCGCGCGGGTTTCCTCCGGCCGGTTCCAATAGCGGAGCATTAATCCAGGCTCGTCCCGATGGACACACAGGAGACCGGTTTCCTCCACCCCGGTCTCGGCCATGCCGACGCCCGTTTCCTTCAGAACGGCAACTTTGCGGCCGGGCTGCGGTTTTCCCGTTGCCCCCGGTTTCACCGGAACAGCGGGGCCGCTGGACAGGTATGTCGACACTTCGCTCATCCCGAGCGCCTCGTAAAGGTCCCGGCCCGTGCGTGCGCGCCAGAGCGTATAGAGCTCGGCTGACAACCCCTCGCCGGCAGTCAGTCCATGCCGAAGCGCAGGAAATGAAGTCCCGGAGACAGCGCCATACTTCAAAATCCTGCGATAGAGGCTGGGCACGGCCGCAAAAAGGGTTGCCCGGCTGGCCTCCAGGATATCCGGCCAGACCTCCGGCTCACGGGGGCCCTTGTAAATGACGCTGGTCGCACCCTTGATCCAGGGGTCCATCAGGCCGACGGTCAGCGTGTAGCTCCAGTTGAAGGCACCGGAGTGAAGCAGCCGGTCGTCGGCGGACAATCCGATCCAGCCGACATGCGCCGCAAGCCTTGCACGCGCTGTCCTGTGGGCGTGAAGAACGCCTTTGGGCGTTCCGCTCGTTCCGGACGTGTAGATCAGAAATGCAGGGTCTTCGTCCTCCGAGACGGCAAAATCGCAGGGCTCGGCCGTCTTGAGGTCGTTGACTGCGTCCGGGCCCAGAAGCGCTGTCCCGGCCACCTCCGGAACGAAGCTCGATCCGTCGTGAAGGACGAGGCTGGCACCGCTGTCCTTCAGAATTCCGCCGACTTCGCCGGCCGTCAATTGATCCGAGGTTGGAACAGGTACGAATCCACCGGCGATCGCACCAAAATACATCAGCGGGAAATCGCTGCTGTGCCCGATCCGCAGGAGCACCCGGTCGCCGGGCTCAAGACCACGGGCCTTGAGTCCCGCGGCAACGGAAAGAACAGCCTTGCGCAGGTCTCCGAATGTCCAGATTTCCTCGACCTTGCCGCCTGGCCCGACAACTTCCAGCGCGGTCTTGGCCACATCCGCAGCCGCGTGCGTCAGACAGAACTCGGCAAGATTCATGACGTCTAGCGGGTCGGAACCGGTATTTCCCCGCGATAATCGTAAAAGCCGCGCTGGGTCTTGCGTCCAAGCCATCCGGCCTCGACATACTTTACCAGAAGCGGGCAGGGCCGGTACTTGGTGTCTGCAAGGCCTTCGTAAAGCACCTGCATGATCGAAAGGCAGGTATCGAGGCCTATGAAATCGGCGAGCTGCAACGGACCCATCGGATGGTTTGCGCCAAGCCGCATGGCCTTGTCGATCGACTCGACCGATCCGACGCCTTCATAGAGCGTGTAGATCGCCTCGTTGATCATCGGCAGTAAAATGCGGTTGACCATGAAGGCCGGGAAATCCTCGGCAACGGCAATCTGTTTTCCAAGACGCGTGCAAAAACCTTTCGAGGCCTCGAACGTCTCGTCTTCCGTCGCGATGCCGCGGACCAGTTCGACCAGTTCCATGATCGGCACCGGATTCATGAAATGGATGCCGATGAACCGTTCCGGGCGGTCGGTTGTCGCAGCCAGGCGCGTGATGGAGATCGACGACGTGTTGGTGGCCAGGATCGCTTCCGGTTTCAGGATCGGACAGAGCTGAGCGAAGATCTTGCGCTTGACCTGTTCGTTTTCAACCGCGGATTCAATCACCAAATCGACATCCGCAAGAAGGTCAAGCTCCTCGATCGGTTTGATCCTGTCGAGAGCCGCATTCCGTTCATCTTCCGCAATCAGGGATTTGCTGACTTGCCGCGCCATGTTGCCGTTGATCGAGGCAAGCCCCGATTCGATACGTTCCATCGAGATGTCGCTCAAGCCAACGTCGAACCCGGCAAGCGCACATACATGCGCAATTCCGCTGCCCATCTGACCCGCGCCGATCACGCCGATTTTTTTGATTTCGACTGCCATCCTGAACTTCCGTCTGAGAGAAACACCCGGTGAACCGGTTTGCGGGTATTTTTGGCAAGTCTTGAGCCGAACAGCAAGAACCCCGGAGCGAAAACTCGCATTCACCCCGGGGTCCGTGATCAATTTGCCGCAGGTTTTATTCGACCGCGGCCTTCAAATCCGGCAGAACGTCGAAAAGATCGGCGACAAGGCCGTAGTCCGCAACCTGGAAAATTGGTGCTTCCTCGTCCTTGTTGATCGCAACAATGACCTTGGAATCCTTCATGCCCGCAAGGTGCTGGATCGCGCCCGAGATGCCGCAGGCAATGTAGAGATCCGGAGCAACCACCTTGCCGGTCTGCCCGACCTGCCAGTCGTTCGGCGCGTAACCGGCATCGACCGCGGCGCGCGAGGCACCAACGGCAGCGCCAAGTGCATCGGCCACGGGCATGATGACTTCCTGGAACTTTTCTTCCGAACCGAGGGCACGTCCGCCGGAGATGATGATCTTGGCGGAAGTCAGCTCGGGACGGTCGGATTTGGAAAGCTCCTCGCCGACAAATTCCGAAAGACCCGAGCCATCGGTTCCGGCGATGCTCTCGATCGCGGCCGATCCGCCCTCATCTGCAGCTGCGAATGTGGACGTGCGCACGGTGATCACTTTTTTCGGATCGCCTGACTTTACAGTCTGGATCGCATTGCCCGCGTAGATCGGCCGTTCGAACGTTTCTGCATCGATCACCGCGGTAATGTCGGAGATCTGCATCACGTCGAGAAGGGCGGCCACGCGCGGAAGCGTGTTCTTGCCGTTGGCGGTCGCCGGTGCGACGATCGCGTCATAGTCGCCGGCCAGACCGACGATCAGATCGGCGGTCGGTTCTGCGAGCTGATGCTCAAGCGCGTCGCTTTCGGCAACGAGAACCTTGGCGGCACCCGTCAGCTTGGCGGCTTCCTCGGCAACGCCCTGCACGCCCTTACCGGCAACGAGAATATGCACGTCCGATCCGAGCGCCGCGGCCGCCGTAAGCGCCTTGGCTGTTGCGTCGTTCAGAGCGCCACCGGCATGTTCTGCCACAAGAAGTGTTGTCATTGGTTCATACTCCTGCAGCGGGTCCTAAAGGACGCCGGCTTCGTTCTTCAGTTTGTCGACGAGTTCGCCTACCGACGCGACCTTGATGCCTGCCTCGCGGCCGGCCGGCTCGCTCGTGGTCACCACCGTCAGCCGCGGCGAGATGTCCACACCGTAATCGTCCGGCGTTTTCTCATCGATCGGCTTTTTCTTGGCTTTCATGATGTTCGGCAAGGATGCATAGCGCGGCTCGTTGAGGCGCAGGTCCGTCGTCACGATTGCCGGCAGTTTCAGCTTGACCGTCTGCAGGCCGCCGTCGACTTCGCGCGTAACATCGGCTGTACCCTCGCCAAGGTCGACATTGGACGCAAACGTACCCTGGCTCCAGCCGAGGAGCGCAGCGAGCATCTGTCCTGTCTGGTTGCAATCGTCGTCAATCGCCTGCTTTCCGACGATAACGAGGCCCGGCTCTTCCGCCTCGACGATCGCTTTCAGGATTTTCGCGACTGCGAGCGGTTCCGTGGTCTCGTCCGTTTTCACGAGGATGCCGCGATCAGCGCCCATGGCCAGCCCCGTGCGGAGCGTTTCGGTGGCCTGCTGCGGTCCGACCGACACCACGATAACCTCTGTCGCCTTGCCGGCTTCCCTCAAGCGCAGGGCTTCTTCAACGGAGATTTCATCGAACGGGTTCATGGACATCTTGACATTGGCAAGATCGACACCCGACCCGTCCGGTTTGACACGGACCTTAACATTGTAGTCGATGACCCGCTTCACGGGCACGAGGATTTTCATTTGCTCTCAACCTCTTTCAGGGCGGTTTGCACCGCTCCGCATTGCAAGGCCTGTCCGCCGATGTAACGCTCGGTCACAAACGGCGGAAACAAGCCAATCGTGGCGCATGGCGCGGGACGGTACTTACCAGCAGACCGGCTGTCAATTGCGCTATAGGGCGCAAGGCCAAAAATTGCCGGGCTTGGAAAAACATGCGTCGCAATGATCATAGTTCGCATGAAAAAATGGCATCGGGCGCATCGCCCACCGCCATCATTTTGCCGACCCCGCGACCGGTCTGGCGCACGGATTCATAAATGAGTCCTGAACCTAGGGTCAGGACTCATTCATTTGGATGAATTGGTAGGGGTGTATTTGTTCGGATACGAGGCGCAAAGCTGCAGGAAACCGTTCGGTTTCCAAGGATTTGCAACGACGTTGCCGGGCAAATTCACCCTATCCCTGCAGGACGCAGCGAACGGCTTCGATCTGCCACGTCAAACCGCTCAACCGGGCAGGAAGCCCGCTTCTCGCGTTTTTCCGAGCAGCTCATCGCCGTTTGCTGCGCCAACTCAACCAAATGAATGAGTTCTGACCCTAGATTCCGGTATCATCCCGCTGGGGTGCGAACTTGTCGGAGACCGGTTCTGCGAACACGGTCGTCCAGGTGCCGTTTTCGTCCCTGCACGCCGTTCCCTGGATCGTCAGGTCGCGTCCGCTGAAGGTCGTTTGTCTTACATATTCGCGGCACCAGTGACCGCTCTTGCTCTTGTAGGTCTTGATCGGCGTGAGAACATCCGTCCAGGACCCCTCCTGCCCGATATAGACAGGCTCGCCGCTGACCCGTGTTTCCAGTGCTTCCTGGACAGTCTGCGCCAGCAGGACGCGTTCCGTTTCCATGTGGGCCGCAAGAGACGCGACGGCATCATCCATGCGCGACTGCATCCAGAAGGCGGTGAACACGAAGGTTCCGGCGACCAGGACGACCGCTGCCGCGACCTGCACCATCGGGCTCGACCAGAACGGTTGGGCGCGGGCAAGCAGGACGGTGTCGCGCTTGTCGAATTCGCGGTCGATGGCCGCCTGGAATCGCGTCAGGGAATGATCGGGCACTTGAGCCGCAACGGCGCTTTGAAGCAGGACATTGTCCGCTGCCATGTCGCGCAGAAGCTCGTCTCCGCCCTCCGCGCGCAACACGGCGTCTTTCAGTGCGGCGCCTTCCGCCTCGCTCAATTCGCCGTCCAGTAGTCTGCCGATATCTTCCGCCAGCAGAACCTGTTCACGTTTCTTGTCAAATGTCATGACATACCCCCTGGCATGCTGCGCAAAGCAACCCCTGGCGCGCTTTCCTTCGCCTCGAGAAACTCCCTGAGCTTCAAACGGGCGCGGGCAAGGCGGCTTGTGACCGTTCCGATCGGCACCCCGAGCTCCGCGGCGACGTCCTTGTAGCTCTGCCCCTCGATGGCGATCTTCAACAGGACTTCGCGATTGTCCTCGTCGAGCTGCCCTATGAAGGACTGAACCTTTTGCAATTCCAGACTGCTGGCGGCCGCCTTGGCTCCGTCGTAGCTGTCCTCGAAATCCATCATTGCAAGATCAAACAGCCGAGCCCGATTGGCTCCATCCCGCACAGAATTAAAATAAAGGTTTTGCAAAATTCTGAACATCCAGCTGTCGAGACGCGTCGCGGGATCAAATTGATCCAGAGAGCGGATCGCACGTTCACAGGTCGTCTGAACCAGATCGTCAGCCTGGTCCGGATTCCGGCACAGTCGCAGCGCGAAACTCCTCAACTTGGGGAGCAAACGGATCATCTCCGTTTTCAATGCTTCGTCAGACAAGAAGTTCTCCGCAAAACCGCTCTCAAGGGGACAACACGCGAACCTGCCTTTCAATCCCCACTTTTTTTGAATTATGTTGCGGAAGAAGACAGACCACCACGTGTTATGGGTGCGAGGGGAAAAAGTCCATTCCCCAACTTTGTGATCTTAGCAAACCGCCGAAGAGCTGAAAACGAATGAAACGCACTCGCCAGAATTCATTGCAAGACCGCCTCTCTGCGATGTTCCGCATTCTGCCGAGTGTCGCGGCCTCGGCGTTGGTGTTCTCTCTCGTCTTCTTCAGCCCCTTGTTTGACCAGAAAGATACCATCGCCGCGGTCGCGCAATCCGGAGACGGCGGCGGCAGCAGCGGTGGAGGCGGCAAAGGCGGTGGCGGCCAAAGCGGCGGCGGTGGCGGTGGCGGCGGCTCCAGCGGCGGTGGGGGCTCCGGCGGATCGGGCGGCTCGTCCGGCGGTGGTGAGGATTTCGCAGAAGAAAGCCGCAAGAAGGCCGAAAGACAAGCGCAATCGAATTCCTCTGGAAATTCGAACAAATCTGCCTCAGAAAAGTCTAGATCTAACGATCTCTTAGACCGTATTATCGGGCGTCGCCAGTTCCAGGGCGACAGTGAGCCTTCCGGCGGACCGTTGTCCAGAAACCAGGAGAGGGAGGCGATACAGAACGGCTGGCGCTAGATCCAAGAGGCGGGATCAAATTGGGAATGGACTTCATACTGCGGCCCGCAAAGCTTGTACTTGCGGTGACATGTCTGGCGGCGGCACCTTCTTGTACGATGATAACAGCCGAGGAACAGGCAGAACCGCTCGTGCCTACGGTCGCCTCGTCGCTCGAAATGTCCGACAAGTCCCTCGCAAATCAGCAGCTCCAGGCAGCTTTGGAAAAATCCGTATCGGGTGAAGCCACACGCTGGCAAAACCCCTCAAGCGGAGCCAGTGGCACTGTGACACCCCTGAAGACCTGGAAAACCGCTTCTGGCACGTATTGCCGCTCCTACAACGAAAAAATCGTCCTTGCTTCCGGAAAATCGTTGAACCGGCGCGGCGTTGCCTGCCGGGCATCCAATTCCAAATGGGAATCCGCGTAAATCGGCGACTGAGCCGTTTACGGCCAATCCTGATCATTCTCGCTTGAACGCAATTCACAACGGGTGAGCGTATCCAGCCCATCGGCTGTCTAGCGTCTCTCACACGATGCACCGCATCGTGCTTCGTGAGCCGCATGGCCGAAGCGAGCCGGACATCCGCATCAAGTGATCCAAATTGGTCGGAAAAAGGCTCTAACCGAGGTCGCGATCGAAAAGTTCCACACCTTTGCGGCGCATGAACAGCACCAGAACCGCACCGGTGGCAAGGCCGCCGACATGCGCAATCCAGGCAACCTGGCTCTCTTCGGCAAGCACCAGGTTGGCAATCTGGAAAATCACCCATGCACCCAGCAACCACTGTGCCGTCAGGCGCAGCGGAATGCGCGCAAAGACAAGAACCCACACCTTGACCCTGGTATGCAGCATGAGATAGGCGGCAACAACACCGGAAACCGCGCCGGAGGCCCCGATCAGGGGCGTGTCCGAGTTCAGATCCAGGAGGGCATACGCCAACCCTGAGGTCACGCCGCATATCAGATAGAAAGCCAGATATCTGAAATGACCCAGCGCGTCTTCGACATTGTCGCCGAAGACCCACAGAAACAGCATGTTTCCGAACAGATGCATGAAATCCCCGTGCAGGAAGAAATACGTAATCAGCGACATCCAGTCCGGCAGCACCTGAAACTGCGGCGCCAGGTCTCTGATATCGAACAGCACGACGGGGATGAGTCCATGTGAAATCGAAGATGCATTAAGCGCCTTGATTTCACCTGCACCCTGAAAAACAAAGAAAACCAGAAAGTTCAACGCGATCAGCGCAAAATTGACATAAGGCCTTGCGACATGCTCAAGGCTGTTCTGATCGTGAAGCGGAATAAACACGTTGTCGATCAGGCTCCGGTAAACGGCCGTTTCACGGCCTCAGCGGTTCTGGCCTGGCACCCAGAGGACATCTTGTTCGCCCTTGTCGTTCAGATAGCGCGAAGCAACAAAAAAGTAGTCGGAAAGCCTGTTCACGTAGCGCACGGCAGCCGGGTTGATTTTTTCCACTGCGGCGAGCTCCACCATAAGCCGCTCGGCACGCCGTGACACTGTCCGGGCCAGGTGAAGATAGGCCGACGCTTCACTGCCTCCCGGCAACACGAAAGAACGCAAAGGGGAGAGATCGCCATTCAGCGCGTCGATTGCCGTTTCGATGGCACTCACCTGGGCCTCGGTGATCCGCAGCGGTTCGTATCCGAGATCCTGGTCTGTCTCGGGTGTCGCCAGATCCGCCCCGAGATCGAAAAGATCGTTCTGAATGCGGTTGAGTACGTCATCCACAGCTTTCGTGTCCGCAGTCATGCGCAGCCTGACAAGGCCGACGACAGCATTGGTTTCATCGACCGTTCCGTAGGCGTCGATCCTCAGATCGTTTTTTGGACGGCGTTCTCCTGTGCCCAGCGCGGTTGTGCCGTCATCGCCTGTCTTGGTGTAGATCTTGTTCAGAACAACCATTTTGTCTTTCTCCCGGAAGCAGCTTCAATCCCGTCTCATCAGCCGGACCCGAAGAAATAGAGCCCACTCATCACGAGAACAACCACCAGGAACTGCAAACCGACCCGCCAGCGCATCAGCATTTGCGAACGGTTCGAGGGCCCGTTCCTGAACATGTTCCAGATTCCAAGCAGGAGCACGATCGCCACGGCAGCCATTCCAATCGGAACAAGTATGTTGAAAATTTCCGCCATTTTTTCCTCGTGAGGTATAAGCCTCTGTTTTTAAAGTTTTTTACTCTTCAGAATCAGCTGCCCTGATACAGACCTTATCCAGGAGGCGCGTCGGCAAAACACGCTTTGCCACGGACATGAGGGTGGTTGGAACCGTCACATGATACCGCGCCTTGGGCCGTTTGGCTTCCAGCGCATGTATCAATTTCTTGACGACCGCGCTTGCCGGCAGCTTGAACGGCCCGGGCTCCCCGGCCTCCATGCGAATGCGCCGTTTCTCGTATGTTTCACGAAACACGGATGCTTTCAAACCCTGCTCACCAATCCACCGATCGAAATTGGCGAGTGTATTCTGTGTGAACCTTGTGTCGATCGGCCCGGGCTCGATGAGAGAGACGTGCACCCCGCTTCCGTGCAGTTCCTGCCGCAATGTGTCTGTATACGCCTCCACCGCGAACTTGGATGCGGTGTAGGCTCCCCGGAATTTGAGGGCGACAAACCCCAGCACCGACGAGCATTGTACGATGCGCCCGGAAGCGTTGGCTCGCATGGACGGAACCACCTGCCGGGTCAGGTCGTGCCAGCCGATGAAATTCGCCTCGAACAAGGCCCGCATGGCATCTGTTGGAATGTCCTCAAGCGCACCTGGCACCGCATAGGCACCGTTGTTGAACAACGCGTCCAGCGCCCCGTCCGTGAGATCAAGGACCGCGTCTGCCGTCGCACGGATACTGTCGGCATTCTCATAGTCGAGATAAAAGGCCTCGAAGCCCTGTTCCTTGAGGCGGTCAAGGTCTTCCCGGGTCCGCGCGGTTGGAAAGACACGCCAGTTCCGCCCGCGAAGGATATGCGCCGCTTCCGCGCCGATGCCCGACGAGCATCCTGTAATCAGGATGGAGCGAGACTTGCTGTAACCCTCCGGCGTGTCAGTCATACAGGGCTGGTCCAATCGCGTCGAAAACAGGAATCAGGCCGAAGCAACGGCAATGACCGAAGTCCTATCAGATTGGTTCCCCGGAAAGCAATTTCGGAACCGGTCCGGCAAACCCGGCGGCTTCCTTGATGAACATGCTTTTGAGCCCCGGCATGCGGTCTACCAGGCCAAGACCGAAGTCACGGACCGCCCGCAGCGCGTCATTGTCGTTGGAGAACAGGCGATTGAGCACGTCGGTGACAACGCCCATCTGGAATGTGTCGAACCGGCGCCATCGCTGGTATTTTTCAAGAACGTCAAAGGCACCGACATCCTGCCCGAGACGGCGCGCATCGATCAGGACCTCGGCCAGCGCCGCAACATCCTTGAAGCCGAGGTTCAACCCCTGGCCGGCGATGGGGTGGATGCCGTGGGCAGCGTCGCCGATCAATGCAAATCTCGGCTGGACATAATCACGGGCCAGCTTCAGACCAAGCGGATAGGCGCGGCGCGGCCCATCGACTTCGAGCTTGCCGAGGTGATGACCGAAGCGCCGTTCCAGCTCGATCTCGAATGTGAACTCGTCAGAGCGGACCAGCCGGTCCGCATCTGCGGTTTTTTCCGTCCAGACCAGTGAGGAACGATTGTCCGGAAGCGGCAGGATCGCAAACGGACCCGCCGGCAGGAAATGTTCCTCGGCGCGCCCGTTGTGCGGCCGTTCATGCTTGACGGTGGTCACGATGCCCGACTGGCCGTAGTCCCAGTTCACCGTCCGGATGCCCGCCAGTTCCCGCAGCCTTGAACGCACGCCGTCCGCGGCAACAAGAAGACGGCTCTTGAGCGACGTTCCGTCTTCCAGTTCGATCTCGCTATGGTCGGCAAGCGTTCGAAACGTGCTGACGCTTGCCGGCGCGAAAAACGCGACACCGAGTGATTTGGCCGCCTTGAAGAGGGCCGGCATCATGACCCCGTTCGGCATCATGTGCGCAAACGGCTCTCCTTCGGTCGCTTCGCCGTCGAATGTCAGAAAGACCGGACGCACGACGTCGCGCAGCTTGCTGTCCGTGATGATCATCTCCGTGATCGGCTGGGACTTTTTCTCGATCCGCGACCAGACACCGAGTTGCGTCAGCATGCGCGAGGCGGCGGCGGCAATCGCTGAAGCTCTCGGGTCCTTGTGCAGCTGGTCCATCGGCTTCGGATCGACAACGGCGCAAGTCAGGCTCGGATCGCCCTGCTTCAGCGCCACCGCAAGGGAAAGACCGACATACCCGCCTCCGGCGATCACAACATCGAACATATCCGTCGATTTCGGTTTCTTGGCCACTCATATTCTCCCTGCCCAGAGCTTCCCCAAAGGCATCTTGACTTTAACGTCATCTCCCGTCCAAGAGTGCTGGCCGGGAAAACAGTTTCAACAGCGACATGGCTGGTCCACGCAAAGGAATACACCGATGAACACGGCCATTGACAACCTTCTGCAGATACTTGACCTGGAACGGCTGGAAAGCAATCTGTTCCGTGGTCGCAGCCCCCAGGTGGGGTGGCAGCGCGTCTTTGGCGGTCAGGTCATCGGCCAGGCGCTGGTTGCAGCGTCCCGTACGGTTGTTGAAGACCGTCACGTGCATTCCCTCCACGGCTACTTCCTGCGCCCCGGCGATCCCAAGGTTCCGATCATCTACGAAGTCGACAGAATCCGGGACGGCGGCAGCTTTACCACCAGACGGGTCGTCGCCATTCAACACGGTGAAGCGATCTTTTCCATGTCCGCGTCCTTCCAGCTTCACGAAGACGGTCTGGAGCACCAGATCGATATGCCCGACGTGCCGAGGCCGGATGAATTGCCCAGCGACAGGGAACTCAAGGAAAAATTCCTGGCGGTCGCGCCGGAGAATGTGCGCCGCTACTGGGAACGCGAGCGGCCAATCGAGATGCGCCCGGTGGAACTGACCCATTACTTCAGCAAGAAACCCCTGCCGCCCCGGCAATATGTGTGGGTGAGGGCGACAGGAAAACTGCCTGACGAGGAACGCATTCATCAATGTGTGCTCGCCTACGCGTCCGACATGACGCTTCTCGACACATCACTGTTTCCCCACGGGACGTCCGTCTTCAGCCCGAAGATCCAGGCGGCAAGCCTGGACCATGCCATGTGGTTTCACCACCCCTTCCGGGCCGACGAATGGCTGCTCTACGCAACGGACAGCGTGTCGTCGTCCGGTTCCCGGGGCATGAACCGCGGATCCCTGTTCACGATGGACGGCAAGCTCGTCGCCTCGACGGCCCAGGAAGGGCTGATCAGGCTGCGCAGGAAAGACCCGTGACACGACCCTGATCACGGCAAGGGTCAAACCACCTGAACGCGGCTTTACGGCGTGGATATCAATCCCACACGCCTGTCAGGACAGGGCCGGCTAACGAACCGGACTGGTAAAGCCTGAAACTGCGAGCGGGTTGTCGGTCATTGCCTTCGGATCCGGTGTATCGGGCAGCAAGGCCCCGGAAAACGCCTCGAACATCTTCCGGACGAATCCTTCCGGAAGGTCCTTGGTGATGAACACCATGCGTGTGCGCCTGTCGTCATCCGGCCATGCGTCCAGCGTCGCGGGCGGATGAAACACGTGCTGGACGCCGTGGATGACCACTGGCCGGTCAGGGTCCTCGGCAAGCTGCACGATCCCCTTGACCCGCAGGAGCTTGGGCCCGTGCGCCGACCGCAGCAAATCGAGAAACATCTCCAGGGCAGACGCGGAAACCGGCCGTTCGGTCGCAAGGGTAAAGGCCCGGATAGCCTCGCTGTGCCTGTTGATATCATGCCCATGGTCATGATCATGGTGATGACCGTGATCGTGGCCATGATGGTGATCATGGCCGTGGGAGTGTCCATGCGAATGCGCGTGGGAGTGCCCGGGCGAATGCCCATGTGCATGGTGGTGCCCGTGACCGGCGTCGGCATAGGCTTCTTCGTTCAGCCACGCCGCCACGTCCGGTATCTTGCTCTTTGGATCGTAAAGGCCGGCATTGAACAGCTTGTCCGGCTCGGCATCGCCGGATTGCGCATCCAGCCGCAATGCTCCGGGATTCAGCGTTTGAAGGCGGTGCGTTAACGCCTCGAGCGCAGCCGCCTGCGCCTCCGTTCCCGCCAGATCGGTTTTGGTCAACACAAGCCGGTCGGCGACGGCGGCCTGCTTGCGCGCCTCCTCATGCTCATCAAGCGTCGAAAGACCATTGATCGCGTCGACCAGCGTGATCACGCTGTCGAGCCGGTAGCGCATCACCAAGTAGGGATGCAGCATGACGGTGTGCAAGATGGGCGCCGGATCGGCAAGGCCTGTCGTCTCGATGATCACCCTGTTGAGGCGTTCGGTGCGTCCGTTGTCCAGGTGCCGCAGGAGATTTTCGAGCGTCGTGACCAGATCGCCGCGAATCGTGCAGCACAGGCAGCCGGAAGACAGCTCCACAATCCCATCTCCGGCCTGGTCGACGAAGAGATGATCGAGACCGATTTCGCCGAACTCGTTGATGATGACCGCCGTGTCGGCCATCTCGGGATCCTTGAGGATCCTGTTCAGAAGTGTGGTCTTGCCCGCTCCCAGAAATCCCGTCAGCACGGAGAGTGGAATAGGCGGTTTCGGCCCCTTTTCGCGAACGGGTCCGGAACGGTCTTGGGAAGTCATGAAACGCGACTCCAGTCTTGGGGCCAGAAGCCTGCGTCGCTCGGTCTCCGGAACAGCGCGCATGGGCAAGCCTGGTTACAGGTCAGGCCGAACGGCTAGCATCCTTTGCAGGAGCGCGTCAAAGGGAAATGTAACCTTGTAACCATGGGTACCGGCTCATGAATGAAGCTGAAATTGCATACGGAATGGCGAACCCTCTCGCCAGCGCGCAAAAGAGCCCCAGTCAAAGGATCCAACTTGGCCGGAAACTCTAGCTCGCGTTGAGGACCGGCGCTTCGGGCTCGGCATCCACGGTCTCGGTATTCGTGGCATCGGCCGATTCTTCCGTGTCATCCGCAGCAAGATCCATCGGTGTCAGATCCTGGGCAATATCCGTATCGGTAAATGCAAAGGTTGCATCCCCCGGATCTTCCGAATCGATCACGTCCCGCACGGCTTCCGCGGCTTTGCGAAGGGTGGCGATGACGTCTTCGACCGATGTCCCGCCTTCCAGTTGATCGGCAGAGAGCTCCGCAAGGCTCGCCAGTGCCCTGATGGTCGCTGTGGATCTCGGTTCAATCATCATGCGAATTCTCGATCTGGTTAAGGACCGGCATCCCAATGCCTGACAGAGTGCACATCCGCTGCCGGGCGATTTGACACGGTCACACGCACCGACGCGGGAGTTCTTACCGCAGTGTTAAGGAACACGGTAAACAAAGTGTTAACTGTCCAAATGGTCCGGTCCGGATCACGGCTTGATGGAGGTTGGCCTATTTGCGCGGACTGGGCGCCGGGACGGGGACTGTGAAGTCGAGCCCCTTGCGGAAGATCGAACCGGGTGCGGCCTGCGCGGTTTCGGCGCCGTCCTGAATGCTTGCCGAAGCCGGCTGTGACAAGTCGCCCGAGGCGCTGCCTTGCGCCGTATTCAGCAGCTTCGCCCGCATCTCGATCTCCGCCCGGCGCAGCGGGTTTGCGGACGGCACCGGGACATCGGACGCCGGTATCTGCGATCCGGCAATACTGGCGGCGGCTTTCGGTGATCCGCCCGGTTTTCCGAGGCTGACCTTCAGAGGCTTGTAGGCAATCCGGCGCGGTCCCAATGTCCGGTCCAGGATCTTCGCCCAGTCGGGTTTTCCGTTTGCAAGCGTGAACCCGCTTTCATCCACCTGCTTCAGCTGCTTGTCGCTTGCACTTCTGAAGAACAGGAAACCGCCCGACGGTTCGTTTTTCATGTCGAACCGGGCCATGTAGGCTTTTGCCCCCGGGCTCCGGTTCCGCCGGCAATAGCCGTTGGGCGGCGGGTTTCCGGAAGATCCGGTCATGCTGGAGACCTTTTTGCCGCCGCCGCGCTTCCTGAATCCCTTGTCGAACAACTGGCGCGCGAATGCGGTGCGCTCCAGCCCCGAGCCTGCGCCCAGGATGATGGCGATCAGGGTCCGGCCGCGGCGCGTGACTGAGGCGGCGACATTGTAACCCGAGTTGCAGATGTAACCCGTTTTCATGCCGTTCGCGCCGGGGACGCGCAAAAGGAATTCGCGGTTCGCAGAGCGCAGGGTCTTCTTGCCGAACCGAAGGCCCGGGTGGTTGTAGAATGTCTTCGATTCCGGGAAATCCCTGCGCAGCGCCATGGCCAGGATGGCCATGTCCCGCGCGGTCGTGACCTGGCCGTTGTCCGGCAGACCATGCGGATTGGTGAAGCGCGTATTGGTCATTCCCAGACGCCGGGCTTCCGCATTCATGGCTGCGATGAACGCCGATTCCGACCCGGAAACCGCCTCGCCAAGGGCAACGGCAACATCGTTCGCCGACTTGACCAGAATGATCTTCAGCGCCGTGTCGATGGTAAACCGTGTCCCCACCTTGAAGCCCATCTTGCTCGGCGGTTCGGACAAGGAGTTCTTCGATTGCACGACCGCCGAATTCAGCGTCGCGCGGCCGTCCCGGATTGCCTTGAAGGTCACATAGGCGGTCATCATCTTTGTCAGCGAGGCCGGGTACCACTTCCGGGTGGCATTTTTTTCTTCCAGCACCTTGCCCGTCTTTGCATCGACAAGGATAAACGCGCCGATATCGGCACGGGCCGTCCCTCCATTCAGGGCCGCGGCACTGAGGAAAAGGGTCAGAAAAAAGACTGTCAGGCGGCCAATTGGGCTTGAGAACACGTGTATCCCTCGCTGGTCACACCGCTATATGAGCGCACACTGGTTAAAGACTGTTTGCCGTCTTGCCGTTCCTATTAAAAACCGGATCATTGCGCGCAGAGCAACCCCTCAGTCGGATTCGCGGCATGATTGCCTCTTGTGCAACCGCCCAATTTTTGAGCAGCCGGACAGGAAGCCGGCCTCCGCCCGTCCCTGATTCCCGGGCGACATTCCCGGATTCCGGCCCTCGCTTCGAATCCCGCTTTTTTGGCCCGGCCCTTGCTAATATGCTGACAACCGTAGCCGGGACGTGTCGCAGACTTGCCCGGGCAGAATTCGGACGAACGGCGCCGGCACGAACCAGACCGGCAGGATCCAGGGGCGGAGAAAGCATGTATGATGCTGCAATGGCATCAGATTCAGGCCTGCAAAATGAAACTTTGCAAAGGGTTGCCGGAACGGCACGCATACGTTTTGCAAAGGTGGAAGGACGCTCGCGGCTTGCGGACCTCTACCAGAAAGGATCTGCCAAGATCCGGCTGCCGAGGGTCTATGACGCCACTGCCACAGCCGTTCTGATCAACACGGCCGGCGGCCTCACCGGAGGCGACGTTCTTTCCTACGATGTCGCGATTGACGAAGACGCACACGCGATTGTGACCACACAGACCGCCGAACGGGCCTACCGAAGCAATTCCGGCTTGGCAAAAGTGACAGGCGCGCTGAAGGTCGCGGCCGGGGCGACCCTGGAATGGCTGCCCCAGGAGACGATCCTGTTCAACCGTTCCGGGCTGACGCGGGCACTGACTGCCGAGCTCGCCGCGGATGCCCGCCTGATGCTTCTGGAAACGATTGTAACCGGCCGCACGGCCATGGGTGAGACCGTCAGCCGGGTCAGCTTCAGGGACCGCTGGCGGATCCGCCGCGACGACAAACTCGTTTTCGCCGACGACATCCGTTACGACGGCGATCCGGCGGATTTTCTGAGCGGGCCGGCAACCGCACGCGGAGGTCATGTCGTTGCGACCTTTGTGGACTGTGCGATCGACGCCGAAGAGCGCCTGACCTTTGCACGGTCCTGCCTTGAAAAGATGCCGGCGGCGTCCACACATGCCGCGGCAAGCGCCTGGAACGGCTTGCTGACGGTGCGTTTTGTGTCCAATGATAGCCGTGACTTACGTAACGCGCTCATGTCGTTTTTGACCGGTTACCGCTCGGCCGACCTGCCGCGCGTCTGGTATTGCTAGTCTGGAGGATTTGCCGTGAACCTTACTCCCCGCGAGAAGGACAAATTGCTCATTTCAATGGCCGCGATGGTTGCCCGCCGCAGACTGGAGCGCGGGGTTAAGCTCAATCACCCCGAAGCCGTCGCCCTGATAACCGATTTCGTTGTCGAGGGCGCAAGAGACGGACGCTCGGTCGCGGATCTTATGGCCGCGGGCGCGTCGGTTATCTCCCGTGGCCAGGTCATGGACGGCGTTGCGGAGATGATCCACGACGTCCAGGTCGAAGCGACGTTTCCCGACGGGACCAAGCTTGTCACGGTCCACGAACCGATCCGCTGACCCTTTCTGTTCTCCAAGATATCAGGAGTTTTCAAATGATCCCGGGTGAGATCTTTCCCGCCGAAGGCGACATAGAACTGAATGCGGGCCTTGAGACCGTGGAACTCGATGTTTCCAACACCGGGGACAGGCCTGTTCAGGTCGGCAGCCACTATCATTTTGCCGAGACCAATAGCGGCCTTTCCTTCGATCGCGAGAAGGCGCGAGGCATGCGTTTGGATATACCGGCCGGCACGGCTGTTCGTTTCGAGCCCGGACAGACACGGTCCGTGACGCTCGTGCCTTATCGCGGCAACCGCACTGTCTACGGCTTCAATCAGAAGGTTATGGGCCCGCTATGAGCATCCCGGCCAAGGCGCTCCCTGTGTTCGGCGCGGCGCTCACAGCCGCCCTGACGGGTATGCCGGCAGTGGCACAGACATCGGTCGATTGCCGCAATCCGGTAAGCCAGGTGGAGATGACCTATTGCGCCGAGCAGGACTGGCTGGAGGCCGATGCGGCGCTGAACACGGTCTACGGGCGCGCCATGGCCAAAATGCGCGAAACGGACGGCTATCTGCCTGACGATCTGAAGGGCGCGGCGGACACCTTGCGCGACGCCCAGCGCGCGTGGATTCCCTACCGCGACAAGGCCTGCGCCGCATATGGCTATCTCGCCCGCGGCGGTTCCCTGGAGCCGCAACTCATTTACAGCTGCCGGGCAGATCTGACCCGCGCTCGCGTCAGCGAGCTTGAAGAGCTTGCCGGAGGCCTCGGAAACTGATGCGCCTTTTGCTTGCCGCCGCCCTTTGTGCCTGCATGAGCCACGGCGCATTCGCCCAGGAGAACATCGATTGCGGATATCCGCTCAACAACAATGAACGCACCTACTGCGCGGAAAAGGCTCTGAGCGAAGCCAACACAAATCTTGAATCCGTTTACAAGGACCTGCTCGCCAGGGTCATCCAGATGGATGACGCCGTGCCCCAGCATCTGAAAGGTGCCGCTGCCGCCCTTGAAGAGGCGCAGGCGGCCTGGGTGTCCTTTCGGGAAATCGACTGCAATGCTTACAGCTTTCCCTTCAAGGGTGGAACGCGCGGCAACGAACTTTACCGGAACTGCATGATCATCATGACGATGCAGCGCATCGAGGACTTGCAGGCAACCCTTGATGATTACGGCGAATGAGGCACGTGAAAGAGCTGACAGCGACATATGGTGGTCTATTCCCTACCCCTGATTTTGATGATAGTTGCGGCCGTGTTTGTCGTGGGCCTGATCTGCGTTGGGCTGTTTACCAGCTTCTCAAGATCTCATGGCCTGCGCATCGCGGCGACCGGCTTGCTCGTGTCGTTCGGTCTGCTTTTCATACCGATCTCTCAGCTGACTTTCGCGGGGTTTCGCGGGTATCAGCTCGCAGCCTTCGCCGTTTTGCTTTTGGCGTTAACCTGCATCTGGCGAAACAGAACGCGCCCGTTTCTGCTCACCTTGCCGGTCGCAACGCTCATCGCGATGGTCTACGTCTGGCTCAATTGGCCGACAGGGTCACCGTCGCCGTTCCAGTCGGCGGGTCCGGACGGACTTCCCGGAGTAATGCTTTTGATTTTCAATCTCGGAGGGGCCGCCATTCTGGCGTTTGTTCTCCTTGTCCAATGCCACACTCCCCTGAACGAAAAAACGGAGAAGTGAGACATGCCGTATAAAATGCCACGTGCCGCTTATGCGGATATGTTCGGACCGACGACCGGCGACCGGATGCGCCTTGCCGACACCGACCTCATCATCGAGGTCGAGAAGGATTTCACCACCTATGGAGAGGAAGTGAAATTTGGCGGCGGCAAGGTCATCCGCGATGGCATGGGCCAGTCGCAGGCACCACGTTCCGCCGGCGCCGTGGACACGGTCATCACCAACGCCCTGATTGTCGATCACTGGGGCATCGTGAAGGCGGATGTCGGCCTGAAAGACGGCCGCATCGTCGGCATCGGCAAGGCCGGCAACCCGGATGTTCAGCCCGATGTCGACATTATTGTCGGACCCGGAACCGAAGCCATTGCCGGCGAGGGCAAAATCCTGACTGCCGGTGCGCTCGACGTGCACATCCACTTCATCTGCCCGCAGCAGATTGACGATGCCCTGATGTCCGGCGTCACGACAATGCTGGGTGGCGGCACCGGCCCGGCCACCGGCACAAATGCGACAACCTGCACGCCCGGCCCCTGGCACATCACGCGCATGCTGCAGTCGGCTGACAGCTTTCCGATGAACCTCGCCTTTGCCGGCAAGGGCAACGCGTCGTTGCCGGCCGCCCTTGAAGAACAGATCATGGCCGGGGCCTGCGCCCTGAAGCTGCACGAGGACTGGGGCACGACACCGGCGGCGATCGACACCTGCCTGTCGGTTGCCGACGAATACGATGTTCAGGTCATGATCCACACCGACACGCTGAACGAATCCGGCTTCGTCGAAAACACCACGGCATCCTTCAAGGATCGCACGATCCACGCATTCCACACGGAAGGCGCGGGCGGCGGACACGCCCCGGACATCATCAAGGTCTGCGGCGAGATGAACGTGCTGCCGTCTTCCACCAACCCGACGCGGCCCTACACCGTCAACACGCTGGAAGAGCATCTGGACATGCTGATGGTCTGCCATCACCTGGACAGCTCTATTCCCGAAGATGTCGCCTTTGCCGAAAGCCGCATCCGCAAGGAAACCATCGCGGCGGAAGACATCCTGCACGACATGGGTGCGTTTTCGATCATCGCGTCCGACAGCCAGGCCATGGGCCGCGTCGGCGAGGTCGTGATCAGAACGCTTCAGACGGCCCACAAGATGAAGGTCCAGCGCGGCCGCCTGGCCGAGGAAACCGGCGAAAACGACAATTTCCGCGTGAAACGCTACATGGCCAAGATGACCATCAATCCGGCCATCGCTCATGGACTTGACCAGCATGTCGGCTCCGTCGAGATCGGCAAGTTGGCGGACCTGGTTCTCTGGGATCCGAAATTCTTCGGCGTCAAACCCGACATGGTTCTGAAACTTGGAACGATCGCCGCAGCTCCGATGGGGGACCCCAACGCCTCGATCCCGACGCCGCAGCCGGTTCACTACCGTCCGATGTTCGGCGCGTTCGGCAAGGCCATGACGGAAAGCCGGGTGACCTTCGTCTCGCAGGCAGCCTACGACACGGATATCAAGCAGAAGGCAGAGCTCGACAGTCTCGTGTTGCCTGTGAAGAATGTCCGTGGCGGCATTTCCAAGAAATCCATGGTTCTCAACGATGCGACCCCCGAGATCGAGGTGCATCCGGAAACGTATGAAGTGCGCGCCAACGGCGAACTTCTGACCTGCGAACCGGCGGACGTTCTGCCCATGGCCCAGCGCTATTTCCTGTTTTAGGGTACGGACACGCGTTTGGGAGAGAACCATGTACAAGATCGTCGGATTTCCGCGCACGCGCGCCATGCGGGTGATGTGGCTGCTTGAGGAACTTGGCGAACCTTACGAAATTGACCCTGCGCTGCCGCAGTCGGAGGGCGCACGCAGCTTCAATCCGAGCGGCAAGGTACCGATCCTGATCGACGGGGAGGACGCCGTGACCGACTCCGTCGCGATCTGCACATATCTTGCCGACAAACACGGCAGCTTCACCTTTCCGGCTGGAACCATCGAACGCGCCCGGCAGGACAGTTTCACCCAGTTCGGGGTCGATGTGCTGGAGGGCGCGCTTTGGACCGCGTCGAAGAACACGTTCATTCACCCCGAAGAAATGCGGGTTCCTGAGATCAAGAAAGTCTGCAACGCGGAATTCCAGGCCGGACTGGAAACGCTCGAAAAGCGCATTGGCGCGGGACCCTATGCGATGGGGGAGGCCTTCACGATCGCCGATATCATCATCGGGCACTGTTCCGGCTGGGCGGTTGTTGCCAGGTTCGACCTGCCGAAAGACGGCCCGGTCTACGATTATTTCAAGCGCCTGCGGCAGCGCCCCGCGTTCAAGGCGATGAAGTCAAAGGTCGATGCTGCCCAATGATACGTGTTCAGAAAATTCACCTCGCCGGTGACTGGCAGGGGGATCCGGCAGACCGGATCACACTCGACCTCGATGACCGGTATCGCAGACGGGCCGTCTTGAGCGGCGAGGGCGGGCTGACCTTTCTGCTGGACGAACCAAGCGCTGTTCATCTGCGCCACGCCGATGGTCTTGAGCTGGAAGACGGTCGCATCGTCGAAGTGCTGGCGGAGCCGGAAGACCTTGTCGAGATCGAGGCCGAAAACACGGCGCACCTCGTCAGGATCGCCTGGCATCTTGGAAACCGGCATCTGCCGACGCAGCTCATGGGCACCACCCTGAGGATCCGGCGCGACCATGTTATCGAGGACATGGTGCAAAAGCTTGGTGGACGGTTGAGCCCGATGCAGGCCCCGTTCGATCCGGAAGGCGGCGCCTATGGTCACGGGCGCACGCAAGGACATGATCACGGGCACGATCATGGACACGGCCATCACCACCATCACGGGCACGGGCACGGGCACGGTCATGAGCTTGGGCATGGGCACAGCCATGACTGACCAGATGACGCCCGGCGCGCTTTACCGGTTGATGACATTCCTGTCACCGGCCTTCCCGGTCGGCGCGTTCACCTACAGCCACGGGCTGGAGCAGGTGATCGACCAGGGCGTCGTGACGGATCGCGCAGAGCTTGCGCGATGGCTGGAAGATGTCCTGCGATTTGGTGCAGGGCGCACCGACGCGATCCTTCTGGCCGAGACATATCGCTGCTTTCTGGCAGCCGATGCGACCGGCGTTCAGGACCTGCGCGAGCTTGGCCTGGCCTTGCAGCCCTCCCGGGAACGGCATCTGGAAACCGCGGCGCAGGGCACGGCTTTCATTCAAACCACCCGGAAAAGCTGGACACCGGAAGGCAGCGGCACCGCCGTCCTCTTTGGCGGACTGGCCGACGCAGACCGGGACGACTGGCCCTATCCGGTCGCTGTCGGTCTCGTCTGTGCGGCGCATGCAATCCCGTTGGATGCGGCCGTCACCTCCTTTCTCCAGGCTTTCGCCGCCAATCTGGTTTCCGCTGCGATACGGGCAGTCCCGCTCGGGCAAAATGACGGCCAGCTTGTCGTCGCCGAACTGGAAACGGCCATTCATGACGTTGCCGAAGAGGCGCTCCGGTCCGGGATTGAAGATCTCGGCAGCTCTGCCTTTCACGCAGACATCGCGTCCATGGCGCACGAAACACAATATTCGAGGCTTTTTCGCTCATGACGTCACAAAACGGCCCCCTGCGCGTCGGCATCGGCGGTCCCGTCGGCTCCGGCAAGACCACCCTGACCGACCGTCTTTGCAAGGCGATGCGCGACAGCTATTCCATCGCGGTGATCACGAACGACATATACACGAGCGAGGACGCCGAGGCCCTGATGCGGTCCCAGGCCCTGACCAGTGACCGGATTCGCGGTGTGGAAACCGGCGGTTGTCCGCACACGGCGATCCGGGAAGACGCATCGATCAATCTTGCGGCCATCGACGATCTGACAAGATCCATTCCGGATCTGGATCTGGTGCTGATCGAATCGGGCGGTGACAACCTTGCCGCCACCTTCTCGCCCGAGCTTGCGGATCTGACGATCTACGTGATCGACGTTGCCGCCGGCGAGGAAATCCCCCGAAAGGGCGGACCGGGCATCACGAGGTCGGACCTGCTCATCATCAACAAGACAGACCTTGCCCCCTATGTCGGCGCCAATCTCGATGTCATGGACCGAGATGCCGCGCGCATGCGCAAGGCGCGGCCTTTCGTCTTCGCCAACACCAAGGCAGGAGAGGGGCTTGACCGCGTTGTGGACTTCATCGTTGCAAAAGGCGGCCTTGCCCCCGAAGGCACCTGACGCCGGATGCGCGCGAAACAAGATCCCGCTTGATCTTTCAACCGTTTCCTCCCACCCTGCATCCTTAAAAATGCGGAGGGCAGACCGATGATGTTTGACGGTATCAATCTTATCGCCGTGGCGGTTGCCGGCGTTGCATCCTTCATTTTCGGATCGATCTGGTACGGCGTGCTGGGCAAGGCGTGGATGGCGGCGGCCAGCCTGACCGAAGAACAGACCAGACCGGATCCGGTTACGCTCGGCCTCACCTTTGTTTGCCAGCTCGTGATGGCCTTCGTTTTTGCCGGGGTGATCTACCACACCGGTGAGACATCGATCCGCGCCGGACTGATTTCGGCGGTGATGATCTGGGTCGGGATCGTCATGACCACGCAGATCATCAATCACCGGTTTCAGGGCAGGCCCTGGAGCCTCACGCTCATCGATGGCGGGCACTGGCTTGGTGTCCTGATTGTCCAGGGAGCGGTGATCGGCTGGTTCGGCTCCTGACCTTGCACCATCACAGTAACGGTCGGCGTGCGCAGGTTCTCGACAAGACCTACGCCTAAATCACTACGTATTTGAACGCATTAGACCAAGGACTCGGCGACTAAAGGACTAACGTTTGGTTCTGGACGCCCATGGGGGTGATCAGCATAATGGCCCCCGGCAAACAAACTGGTGGCGGGGAGGATGATGTGTGCCCGCGCCGGCTCATATTGTTTCGGGAGGTTCTCATATGTCAGACTCTGTTTTCCCCGTTCCGGCGGAGGTGGCCGCACGGGCGCATGTCGACAACGCGAAATACCTGGAAATGTACCAGCGCTCCGTGGAGGACCCCGACGGGTTCTGGGGCGAACACGGCAAACGGGTCGACTGGATCAAGCCCTACACAAAGGTCAAGAATACATCCTACGACTACCACAACGTCTCGATCAAATGGTTCGAAGACGGGACGCTCAATGTTGCCGCCAACTGTGTCGACCGCCATCTGGAAAAGCGTGGCGACCAGCCCGCCATCATCTGGGAAGGCGATGACCCGGGCGAGCACAAGGTCATCACCTACAACGAGCTGTCCAGGGAAGTGAACAAATTCGCCAACGTCCTTCACGGCCAGGGCGTTAAGAAAGGCGACCGGGTCACCATTTACCTTCCGATGATCCCGGAAGCAGCCTATGCGATGCTGGCCTGCGCCCGCATCGGCGCGATCCATTCCATCGTCTTTGGCGGTTTCTCGCCCGACAGCCTCGCCCAGCGCATCGAAGGCTGTAAATCCGAATGCATCATCACCGCCGATGAGGGCCTGCGCGGCGGCCGCAAGGTACCGCTCAAGGCCAATGTCGACAAGGCAGCGGAAAAAGCGCCGGTCAAATCCGTTGTCGTGGTCAGGCGCACAGGCGGCGACATCACCATGCAGGACGGACGCGACGTCTGGTATCACGAGGAGGCCGCCCGCGTTTCCGACCAGTGCGATCCGGTGGAGATGAATGCGGAAGATCCGCTGTTCATCCTCTACACATCAGGCTCGACCGGGCAGCCGAAGGGCGTGCTGCACACGACGGGCGGATATCTCGTCTATGCGTCGATGACGCACGAATATGTCTTCGACTACCACGAAGGCGATATCTACTGGTGCACCGCTGATGTCGGCTGGGTCACGGGTCACAGCTACATTGTCTATGGCCCACTGGCGAACGGCGCCACCACGCTGATGTTCGAGGGTGTCCCGACATATCCGGGCCCGGGCCGTTTCTGGGAAGTCTGCGACAAGCACAACGTCAACATCTTTTATACCGCACCCACCGCGATCCGCGCGCTTATGGGAGCGGGCGACGAACACGTCACGAATACCTCCCGCGAATCCCTGCGGCTGCTCGGTTCGGTCGGTGAACCGATCAACCCGGAAGCCTGGACCTGGTACTACAACGTTGTCGGTGACGGCCGCTGCCCGATCGTGGATACGTGGTGGCAGACCGAGACCGGGGGCATCCTGATTACCCCGCTTCCGGGCGCAACGGATCTGAAACCGGGCTCTGCAACGCGTCCGTTCTTCGGCGTCCAGCCTGCCGTCGTCGATGCGGAAGGCAAATTCCTCGACGGAGCGACTGAAGGCAACCTTGTCATCAAGGACAGCTGGCCGGGCCAGATGCGCACGGTCTACGGGGATCATGAGCGGTTCGTCCAGACCTATTTCGCGACCTACAAGGGCCTCTACTTCACCGGTGACGGCTGCCGGCGCGACGAAGACGGTTACTACTGGATCACCGGCCGCGTCGATGACGTGATCAACGTCTCCGGTCACCGTATGGGGACGGCCGAAGTCGAAAGCGCGCTGGTCGCACACCCGCAGGTTTCCGAGGCCGCTGTTGTCGGCTACCCGCACGACATCAAGGGGCAGGGGATCTATGCCTATGTCACGCTGATGGAAGGCGAGGAACCGACGGACGAGCTGAAGAAGGAACTCGTCAAGCATGTGCGTGCGGAGATCGGGCCGATCGCCTCGCCGGATCTCATCCAGTTCGCCCCCGGCCTGCCGAAGACGCGGTCCGGCAAGATCATGCGCCGGATCCTGCGCAAGATCGCCGAAGACAGCTTCGACAATCTCGGAGACACCTCGACGCTTGCCGATCCGGCCGTGGTCGACGATCTGATCGACAACCGCCAGAACCGCGGTTAGGACATTAAGGCATCGGGCAACAAGGGTGCAGACTTGTCGCCCGATGCTCTAGCCCCTGAAACAAAAAAAGCCCGCCGGTTTCGGCGGGCTTTCTTGTTGCGTTTCCCGGTTATTGCGACAGGAAGACTTGCTGGATCTTCTTGGCGATGTTCGAGAAGGCGGCGATCAGGTCGTCGGACGATGTCGCAACGTAATATTTGCCTTCATCCGCACATTCTTCCATGACCCGCGCCTGGCTCGAGCTGGTGGCTGTGCCGAAATAGACCGTATAGATCGTGATCCCGGCATCCTTCATTGCAGAGCATAGCCGCAGGGCGCGCTGCGAAGGCTGACCCGAATACCCGCTGCCCGATTTTTCAATCCAGTAGTCATTCGTGCCGCTGTAGCACGGACCGTTGTAATTGCTACGGCTATTACACTGCGAGTAAGTGAGTGTGTGTTTGTCGTAATAGGTGTTGAAGGCACCGTCGGTCATGATCAGCGCGAATTTCAGCACTTCGCTGTTCGAATAGGCTGCCGGCTCCGATTCTGTCGGCCAAAGGTCTTTCCAGTTCGGCGACAATGTGTACCAGCCGATGCCGATGCCTGTCTGCGCGGCCGTATAACCTTCAGTTTCAAGGTTGTCGATCGCGGTCAGCAGAGTATCCCGATTGTCGGTCAGCGGCTCGAGAACCGAGTCGGAGCAATCATCGCGCCTGCGCGTACCGGATCCATCACCGGCAGGTTCCACCGTATAGCTGGCGTCAGTGTACTTTTCGTCGCCGTCGCGCTCGGTCACACACCTGGTGCTGATGCCCCCGGTCGCCGCCGACGCGTAACTGTCCATGTTCACGCCGACGCTGTAGGGAACGAGTGAAATCTTGACCTTGCTTTCCTCGCCATCGTCCGGAATGAGGATGTTGACGACAGACTCGGCGGCATCCTTGAGATCGCCAAGTGCCCAGCCCATTGACCCCGTCACGTCGACGACCATCGCCATTTCGACGTCAAAGCGTGAATAGGTCACCTGGGAGTTGGTACCGAAGGTAAAGGTTTCCGGGCCGAATGCAGTCTGGCCGTATCCGCCGAAATCGATGAACAGGTTGTCCATCGTGGCTGCGGAACTCACGGTGATCAGACCGTTTTCACTGTCCACGGTGAAGGAAAGGTTCTCGATTGCCTCGTCCAGGAAATCAGCGCCGGCGAGGTTCGCGTTAAAAGAGTCGGTGATGACTTCCTGAATCTGGTCGTTCGTCATCTCCTGCGTCGACAGGTCGGTGGCAGCGGCAAGGGCCGCCGCATCCAGCGCGTAAGAGAGTTTCTCGCGCGCATTCACCACCCTGGACACATCAACCGCAGCGCCGGCCATCACGACGATGATGATGATCATGATGCCGAAGAGCGGAATAATCGCGCCCTCCCGGTCTTTTCGAAACCGCCGGATCAAATTGTATAAGTACGGAAATTGTTGCTTGCTCATGACTGCCTCACAGCTCTCATGAGACAGTTATTACAGAAAAGTACCTAAATTCTTAAATGAACCTTGAAAAAGAAGTAAAAGATCTCTTAATCGAATAGGCAAAATTGCAAACAACCAAGATCTGATCGGGCCGAACAACGGCATAAGCACAGCAAACTCTGCGTACTCACGGCTCCAGTTCAGTATCCCAGTAAAGAAAATCCATCCAGCTTTCGTGGAGGTAGTTTGGCGGAAACCCGCGGCCGTTGTTGTGAAGATCCTGGATCGTCGGCTGAAACGGCATATGCATCGGCCACATGTTGAGCTGCTTGCACGACTTATTCGACTTGCGCAGATTGCAGGGCGAGCAGGCCGTGATCACGTTTTCCCAGGTGGTCAGGCCACCCTTTGATCTTGGTATGAGGTGATCGAATGTCAGCTCTTCTTTTGAGCCGCAATATTGGCACTGAAATTTGTCACGAAGGAAAACATTGAAACGGGTGAAGGCAGGATATCGGCTGGGTTTCACAAAGGTCTTGAGGGAGACAACGCTCGGCAATCGGAACTCGAAGCTCGGACTTCGAACCGCCGCATCATATTCGGCAACGATGTTCACCCGATCAAGGAAGACCGCCTTGATCGTGTCCTGCCACGACCACAAAGACAAAGGGTAGTAACTCAAAGGCCGGTAATCCGCATTGAGTACCAACGCCGGATGGGCTCCCGGCGAAACCGCAATCGTCACCTTCCGCTCCTCACACCTGCTCAGTTCTTCCGGTGTCCGGTCAATCGGACAGCGGAATACGTCCTTTTGTGACGGGAGTATTGTAGTGCCGAGGTGACAGTCTTGTGAACCCCGTGAAATTCATTTCTGGAGGCCGTTGTTGAAAGCTGTCTTCGGGTCCTCTGTTTTTCTTAAAACTATGAATCAGTTAGACAAATCTCGCATAATCGGGGAAATTTATTGCCGTTTCGCCAAAAAACAACAAGGGCGCTAGCGGCGCCCCTGCAAAATCATCTGAAAACCTTGCGGCACAATTCGAATCAATTCGTCGTCCACTCCCGGATATCGACAAAATGGCCCGCAATTGCCGCGGCTGCCGCCATGGCCGGCGAAACGAGGTGCGTCCGCCCCTTGTGCCCCTGGCGACCCTCGAAGTTGCGGTTTGACGTCGAGGCACAACGCTCACCCGGCTTCAGCTTGTCCGCATTCATGGCAAGGCACATGGAACAGCCCGGCTCGCGCCAGTCGAATCCGGCTTCCTTGAAGATCAGGTCGAGACCTTCCTCCTCGGCCTGTTCCTTCACCAGGCCGGAGCCTGGAACCACCATCGCGTCCACGTGGGATGCCACCTTGTGATTACCGATCACGGCTGCAGCAGCCCGCAGGTCCTCGATACGGCCGTTGGTGCAGGATCCGATGAAAGCACGGTCAATCTTGATATCCGTGATCTTTGTACCCGGCTCAAGACCCATGTAGTCCAGTGCGCGTTTCTTCGATTCGCGCCGGTTTTCATCATCGATCTCTTCCGGATCGGGAACAACGCCCTCGACCGAAACCACATCTTCCGGTGACGATCCCCAGGACACGATCGGCGGCAGGTTGGCGGCATCCAGTTCAACGACCTTGTCGAATTCGGCGTCTGCGTCGGAATGCAGCGTGTGCCAATAGGCCATGGCCATGTCCCAGGCTTCGCCTTTGGGTGCTTTCGGCCGGCCTTTGACATAGTTGAACGTCGTCTCGTCCGGTGCAATCAGCCCGGCCCTGGCGCCCGCCTCGATTGACATGTTGCAGACGGTCATGCGGCCTTCCATCGACAACGAGCGAATGGCATCGCCCGCATATTCGATGACGTAGCCCGTTCCGCCGGCCGTTCCGATCTTGCCGATGATCGCAAGCACGATGTCTTTCGCGGTCACGCCTTCCGGAACCTGGCCGTTGACCCTGACCAGCATGTTCTTGGCTTTTTTCTGAATAAGGGTCTGCGTTGCCAAAACGTGTTCGACTTCCGAAGTACCGATGCCATGCGCAAGCGATCCGAATGCGCCGTGGGTGGATGTGTGGCTGTCACCGCAGACGATGGTCATGCCCGGCAGCGTGAAACCCTGCTCGGGCCCGACGATGTGAACGACACCCTGGCGCATATCCAGCTCGGAGTAATATTCAACGCCGAATTCGCGGGCATTCTTGGCGAGCGTCTCGACCTGAAGCGCGGATTCCGGATCATCGATGCCGTGCCGGCGATCGCTTGTCGGCACGTTGTGGTCGACAACGGCGAGCGTCTTTTGAGGGCTGCGAACCTTGCGGCCATGCATGCGAAGACCTTCAAAGGCCTGCGGGCTCGTCACCTCGTGAACAAGGTGCCGGTCGATGTAAAGCAACCCGGTTCCGTCCGGCTGCATGTCAACAACGTGATCATCCCAGATCTTGTCATAAAGCGTGCGCGCCTTCGCCATCGGTCTCTCCTCGTTTATTCCCGGTGCGGTTTCGCTTGCGTCGGAGCGTCCGCCTTCGGATTTCCCCGGGTTTCATACCCGGATTGAAACTTTTCTCAAAAATCTGGCTAGTGAATGACGCAGGTCCGCGAAAACGTCAAGCGCCGCCGGGTTGAGCTGAATTCAACTGAGATTGACCGGCGCCCTGCCAAACAAAAAAAGGCGGTTCTGATGACCGCCTTTTCGACCTGCAATTGCCTTGCCGGCTTATTCCGCTGCGTCTTCTGCAGCTGCCTGCTCGGCCTTCTTGGCCTCCGCCTTTGCAGCCTTGACGGCGGCAGCTTCGGCACGGGCCTCTTCGTTGAGGCGCTTGGAGCGGACGTTGGTGTTTTCGGTGATGCGGGCGGACTTACCGCGGCGGTCCCGCAGGTAGTAAAGCTTCGCGCGGCGAACTTTACCGCGGCGGACAACTTCAACGCCTTCCAGCATCGGGGAATAGATCGGGAAGACACGCTCGACGCCTTCGCCGTAGGAAATCTTGCGAACCGTGAAGCTCTCGTTGATGCCGCCGCCGGAACGGGCGATGCAGACACCTTCGTAGGCCTGTGTACGGGTGCGGTTGCCTTCGGTAACCTTTACGTTAACGCGAACCGTGTCGCCTGGAGAAAACTCGGGAAGCTTGCGTTGAGCTTCGATCTTCGCCATTTCTTCAGCATTGAGCTGCTCGATGATATTCATGGCATTTTTCCCTTTTCAATTACAAAGAGGCCAGAGCGTTTCCCTCTGACGGGAAACGGGTTCGCCAACTTTGGGCCATGTTGCATATCAGCCGGACTGCCTTGAAGACCGGACAAAACGCCGAACTTTTCAGGCCCTGACGTCAGATGTCAGGAAATTCTTTCACCAGCTTCGCGGGCGTATACAGCAAAAGGCGGGTGATGTCATGCGGTTTTTGTGATTGCTGTTTCTGAGGGCAGAGAGCCCCGACAAGCATTGCGGAGCATCGGGTAAAGATCATTACCACCCTTCTTTGCCCAAAGTGCAATAGTGGCTCAGTCAAATACAATGCTCATATTTAACAGAAAAGCAGCGGCACAAGTGCCGCCGCTGATGCTCAGCATTGCCTAAAGTAATTCTTTTCTTGTTTCTTCAATTTTTTACAACTGAAGAGACAATTTTGGTTGCAATGATCTTTATATAGCACATCTTGAAAAAAATGTCACGCTACCATTTACTAGTTTGACGAATTAAGTTTGGTCATTACGGTAAAGTAAGGCACCCTTACCTTTAGGAAACATCAGTCGACGATGGATCACTCCGGTTTACTACATAAACTCTATAGTGCTGCTTTGTTCGATCGCGGACTTACTGGTGTGCTTTCGGATCTTGCAACCCACTATCCCGACCTGCCGATTTCCTACCAGGCGCAATGCGTTTACGAGAACACGCTTTACGACTGCGCGATGTACAATCATGGCGAAGGCGCGGAGTTCAAACTGAGCCATGCGGTTTCTCCCAATCCGTTTCCACCGATCGCCCTGCAATGCGATCCATCGGACCTCGTTTATACGGGCGACTACATATCCGTGGCCGATGTCGAGAAAACGGACTTCTATCATGAGTTCATGAAGGACCATGGTGAGATAAACCGGGCGTTCGGCGTCATCCTGCACCGTCACGGGCAGGACTCCGCATTCGTCGCGGCCAACTTGCCCAGAACAATGAAGACGCGCGAAGAGGAACATGTGCGCAGCCTGTTCGGATTTCTGCGGCCACATCTCCAAAACGCCTTCGGCCTGTTGCTCGAATTGGCAAAACGCGACGCGGTCCCGGCCAACCCGGGATTCTGGCTGAACCAGATCCCGACCGCTGCCGTGCTGGTGCTGCCGGATGGAAAGGTCACGCATTTCAACAGCCAGGCAGAACAGTTCCTCAAGACCAGCCGCCTGATTTACACCGACCGGACGGTTCGTCTGACCGCCCGCACGCGAAAACTGCAAAATCAGCTGCAATCAGCCATGAAGAAGGCATCCGCCACCTCTCTGCCCGTCGGCCCCATCCCCTTGAGTGCAACAGGTGTCGGCGGCCCTTTCTTCTTCGTCATGCCTGTCCGGCACAAGGATCAGATGCATCCGGGTTTCGGACCCTTTCTGGCACCGTCGATGCCGCTGCTGGTCACGTTGTTCGATCCTGCCGATGTTCCCCGGCCATCTGAGAAAATACTGTCCGCCGCGTTTGGCCTGACCGAACGGGAATGCCTTGTCGTCCAGCAGCTTATATTGGGCGCGTCATTGAAGGAGGCGGCCGACGCGCTGCAGATCTCGTACAACACCGCCAGAAATCACCTGGCCAGCGCAACATCCAAGACCGGCGCACGTTCGCAGGCGGATATCGTCCGCCGCGGGACCCAGCTCCTGGCTAAGCTCGGCGGCGATACGACCTAATCGACATCGTCTTCGTCCGCCATGTAGGCGTCCCAAAGGTCCGGCCGGCGCTCCCGCGTCAAACGTTCTGATTCCGCCATACGCCAGTCGTGGATCTTCTGGTGATTTCCCGATGTCAGCACCTCGGGGATGGGCAGTCCCTCGAATTCCGCCGGACGCGTAAAGTGCGGGTGTTCGAGCAGTCCCGTTTCGAAACTCTCCGTTTCCGCACTCTCCATGTTTCCCATGACGCCGGGAATGAGCCGGATGATGGCGTCCAGCATCGTGATTGCCGCGATTTCGCCGCCCGAGAGGATATAGTCGCCGACGGAGACTTCCTCGAGCTGCCGGCTGTCGATAACTCTCTGGTCGACGCCTTCGAAGCGGCCGCAGACAATGATCGCCCCGTGTCCGGAGGCAAGGTCATGCGCCCGCTCCTGGGTGAACGGGCGCCCGCGCGGGCTCATCAGCAACCGGGGCCTTGGATCGTCTGCGGGCGCGGCCGCATCGATCGCCTTTGCCAGGATGTCGGCGCGAAGCACCATCCCGGCGCCGCCTCCGGCCGGCGTATCGTCAACGCTGCGATGCCTATCGGTTGCAAAATCACGGATCTGGCTGGTTTCAAGCTGCCAGAGCCCCTTGGCAAGCGCACGCCCCGACAGGCTGTGACCAAGCGGGCCTGGAAACATGTCCGGATAGAGCGTCAGGATCGTGGTCTTAAAGGGCATCAACACAACATTAACCTAGTGGATCGAAAGATGCGCCCGCCCAACGGACAAAAACGACATGGAAAGAACTGATTAAGGCCGAGCGATCATGCTGGCAAGAGCGTTTCAGTCAGGTCTATTGCCGTGTTCCAGTTTCCCGTTCTGCGTTTGAAAATTCCCGCCTTCATCCAAAACAAGGTCGATCAGCACTATCTCGACATTTCGATCAGCCGCATTGTTCCGCTCGCCGCACTGATGACGTTTGGCGTGCTGGTCGGGCTGGTGTTCGAAACCGGGGTGGGACACCCCTATGACAAGGTCATTCATATCGGCTTCTTCGCCCTGTTGACCTTGTCCATACATGCGCTGTTCTGCTGCCGCCTCAGGATTTCGGCCGTGGTCGCGTTCGGAATGGGTATCGCCGGAGAACTCGTGCAGGGTTTCCTGCCGCATCACGCAATGTCCTTGCCCGATCTGGTGGCCAACGGGATTGGTGTTGCGCTTGTGGTCGCGCTTATTGCGCTTCTGCGCTCCGAGGTCACGCAGGCCGTCAAGGATCCCGAGGAAGATCTCAATCTGGGCCGCATGGGTTTGCAGCCGATGCCGATCCGCTACTTGTCCGGCGAAGCCGTGTCCGAGGAATCCGACCTGTCTTCGGAGAAGTAGTCCTCCGGCAGGTGAGCCGTGACCCGGCCCGACGGCACACAAACGTCCGGGACAAAGTCCTTCGTGAACGGAATGTAGAACGTACGGCCACGCCTCGGGCGGATTTCCAACAGATCACCGGCTCCGAAATCCTGCACGGCAACAATCTTTCCAAGATCATTGCCGTCCTGGTCAACAACGGCCAGCCCGTTGAGATCCGAGTAATAGTACTCGTCCTCTTCCGGCTCCGGCAGCTGATCGCGATCGATAAAGAGTTCGACCCCGTTCAGGTCCTCTGCCTCGTTCCGGTTCGTCACGCCCCGGAACTTGGTGATGACGACCGTCTTTTGAACCCTGGCCTTTTCGACTTCAAACGACCGTGCGCCGTCCTTGGTGGTCAGGACGCCGTAGTCGGCAAAAGAAAGCGGGTCATCGCCGAAAGGCTTGACCCGCACTTCACCCCGTATGCCATGCGCGGCACCGATTTTCGCCATCAGGACTTTCTGACCGCTGTCTGAAGTCATGTCAGCAAGCCCCTCTCACGAAGTTCGGCGCCACCTAGATGCCGGAGTTTATTCGGCGGCGGCTTCTTCTGCAGCGCCTTCGCTGGCAGCTTCCGAAGCTTCCGCGGCAGCCGCAGCGGCTTCTTCCTCGGCCTGGCGCTTGGCTTCAAGGCGTTCCTTGGCTTTTGCACCCAGCTCTGCCTTTTTCGGGTTGTTGCGCGGCTCACGCTTCAGGAGACCGGCAGCGTCGAGGAAACGGTGAACGCGATCGGTCGGCTTTGCGCCGTTGCCGAGCCAGTACTGGATGCGTTCCACGTCGAGCTTCACGCGGTCCTCGGAATCCTTCGGCAGCATCGGGTCGTAGCTGCCGACTTTTTCGATGAAGCGGCCATCGCGCGGCGAGCGGATATCCGCAACAACGATACGGTAGTACGGGCGTTTCTTGGAACCGCCTCGTGCAAGGCGAATTTTCGTAGCCATTTTTGGTCTCCAGTTTCTTCAGTTGCCGGCTTCTGCGGCAATGGCTTCATGGTGCCGGATCACTTCGCGAACGATGAAGTTCAGGAATTTCTCGGCAAAGTCAGGATCGAGATTGGCTTCCGCGGCAAGCCGCCGGAGCCGTTCGATCTGAATTTTTTCCCGCGCCGGATCAGCCGGCGGCAGGTCGTTATTGGCTTTCAGCACACCCACCTTCTGGGTGCACTTGAACCGTTCGGCGAGCATGTTGATGAGTGCTGCGTCGATATTGTCGATGGAGGATCTGAGGGCTTTCAGCTCGTCGACCGCCTCGCTCTGACCCAGCTGGGTGACGGCATTGCTCATCGCTTCTTGCCTTTCCCCATGCCCGGCAGACCGGGAAGTTTCGGACCGCCGAGACCCGGAAGCCCGGGCATTCCTGGCGGCAGTCCCGGACCGCCCAGACCTCCAGGCATGCCGCCAGGCAATCCTTTCGGCATTTCCATTCCGCCGGGAAGCTGACCGGACTTGGCCATTTCCTCAAGCTGCTTCGGATCGACATCCGGCATGCCGCCGCCCAGGCCGCCCATCAGCTTGCCGAGCATACCCTTGCCCTTGCCCATCTTCTTCATCATGTCCGCCATCTGGCGGTGCATCTTGAGCAGCTTGTTCACTTCGGCGACCTGAACGCCGGAGCCCGCGGCGATGCGTTTCTTGCGGCTCGCCTTCAGCAGATCGGGCTTCTGCCGCTCGGACGGGGTCATCGACTGGATGATGGCGATCTGGCGCTTGAACATCTTGTCGTCGACATTGGCCGCTTCGATCTGCTTTTTCATTTTGCCGACGCCCGGCAACATGCCCATCATGCCGGACATTCCGCCCAGCTTTTCCATCTGCTTCAGCTGTTCGGCGAGATCTTCCAGGTCGAAATGACCTTTCTGCATCTTCTTCGCCATCTTCGCGGCCTGTTCCGCATCAATGGCTTCCGCTGCCTTTTCAACGAGCGAGACGATATCGCCCATGCCGAGGATCCGGTCGGCGATCCGCTTGGGATGGAAGTCCTCCAGCGCATCGGACTTTTCACCGGTACCGATGAGTTTCACCGGCTTGCCGGTAACGGCCTGCATCGACAGCGCTGCACCGCCGCGCCCGTCACCGTCCATTCTCGTCAGAACGATACCGCTGATGCCGACGCGCTCGTCGAAGCTCTGCGCCAGGTTGACGGCGTCCTGACCGGTGAGGCTGTCGGCAACAAGCAGGATCTCGTGAGGCTGTGCGGCCGCCTTGACGTCCGCCATCTCGATCATCAGCGGCTCGTCGATATGAATGCGTCCGGCCGTATCCAGGAGAACGAGGTCGTATCCGCCGAGCTTGGCTGCCGACATGGCACGATTGGCAATTTCGACCGGCCCCTGCCCATTGATGATCGGCAACGTATCGATGTCGTTCTGTTCACCAAGGATCTTGAGCTGTTCCTGCGCTGCCGGCCGGCGCGTATCGAGCGAGGCCATCAGCACCTTGCGCTTGTCGCGCTGGGTGAAGCGGCGGGCAATCTTGGCGGTCGTCGTCGTCTTACCCGACCCCTGCAGACCGACCATCATGATCGCCACCGGCGCCGGGGCGTTCAGGTCGATCGGCTGGGCTTCGGCGCCGAGCATGTCAACGAGCTGGTCATGAACGATCTTGACCACCATCTGGCCCGGCGTAACCGACTTGACGACTTCGGCACCAACCGCCCTGTTCCGGACCTTGTCGGTAAAGGAGCGCACGATCGGCAGGGCGACGTCGGCCTCGATCAATGCGCGGCGAATTTCGCGCATTGCCTCGTTCACGTCGTTTTCCGACAGCGCACCACGGCCGGTGAGCTTGTCGAAAATTCCGCTTAGTCGATCGGACAGGCTTTCAAACATCAAAGGGTCCTTAGGTCATCGGTTTCGGGACGTCTCCCGAACCATATGGTCAACCGGAATTCAGATCCAACCGTCTTGCAGCTTGCAAAGCAGTTTGGCACCCGAGGGCGCATCGCGCTGTCGGGTGTTAACCTCCGGGATCTCTTTACACCTTTGCGGGTCCCGGTCGGCGGTTCTGATTTTTGGTCACTCATATGGAGTTGGCGGGTCTATGCCTGACCGCGTGGAAAGAGTCAAGTTTCCCGCGAAGCGCCATTGGGGCAACCGGGTTCAATCCCGCTTCGAAGTCTCGTAGCGCGACGACGTTTCATAATAGTCATTGAAGCCGATCCGGTCCCTGAGTTCGGTGAAGTCCATCATCAGGGGGCCGCGGTCACCATCCGTTTTCAGCATTGCAAGGGTGTCCGTCATCGCTTTCATCGCGCTGGCCATGAGCGTGAGCGGATAGGCCGCGATCGCGAATCCGATATCCGCAAGCTCCTTGTGAGACAGGTCCGGTGTCTCCCCGCCTTCAACGATATTGGCCATTTTCGGCCCCGGCAGCTCCCGGCAGACCGTCTCCATTTCCGCAACGGTCTTCGGCGCTTCGACAAAAAGAATATCCGCGCCCAGCTCCTTGAATCGCGCGGCCCGGTCAATGGCTTCGCTCAAGCCGTGTTCGTGGCGCGCATCCGTGCGCGCCAGGATAAGAATATCCGCACCGTCTTCCCGGGCATCGTTGGCCGCCCGGATCCGGTCAAAGGCTTCCGCGCGCGGAACAACCGCTTTTCCGGGCGTATGGCCGCACCGCTTGGGAGACAGCTGGTCTTCGATCATGATGGCAGCCGCCCCTGCCTTGGCAAATCCGGCGACCGTCCGGCGCACATTCATGGCATTGCCGTATCCCGTGTCGCCGTCGGCGATGAGCGGGAAATCAACCGCATGGGTGATATTGCCGAGATGATCGAGAACTTCGCCATAGGACATGAGACCCAGATCCGGCTGCCCGATCCGGGATGCCGAGGCAGCGAACCCAGACATGAAGGTCAGGTCGAAGCCGGCCTGCTCGATCAGCTTGGCCGAAAGCGCATCGAAGCAGCACGGCATGACATGCAATTTGTCTGCTTCAAGCAGGTGTCGGAGTTTGTCGGCCTGGGACGGCATTCTTACCTCGTGAAAGCGGTTCAGAGTTTGAACGGGATATAAAGCGCAAGATCGGTCCACATGTAGAGGATCACGACCGAAAGCAGCATCAACGCCAGAAACGGCAGCACCCCGCGCGACACATCGGCGAGACTTGATTTCGCCACCGACTGGATCACGTAGAGATTGAGCCCCACCGGCGGGGTGATCAGGGCGCACTCGACCATCACCACCATATAGACGCCGAACCAGATCGGATCAAAGCCCAGCGCCATGGCCGCAGGAAGCAGGACGGGCGTCATGATCAAGACCATGGACAGTGCCTCGAAGACAAGCCCCATGATCAGGAGCACGACCGAGACCACGAGGATGAATGCCAGCGGCGTATCGATGTTCTGACCGATGAACATCGAGATTTCCTGCGGGATCCGGTAAAGCGTGATCGCCTTGCCGAACACCTTGGCACCGGCGACGATCAGGAGGATCGCGACGGTCGTGACCATGGAGTCATAGGCCGCCTCCTTCAGTCCCTGCCAGGTCAGTGTCCGCAGGACGAGGCCGGTGATGACAAGTGCAACCGCAAACCCGATGGCCGCCGCCTCCGTCGGTGTCGCAATTCCGGTGTAGATGACGCCGATGACAAACACCGCCAGCACCACAGAGGGCAGCGCGCGCAGGGAGCTCCAGAAACGCTCCTCCATGCTGGCCGCGGTTTCGGCCTTGTGGCCGCCGAACCACCGCGCGTGGATCATCGCGAAGGCGATGAAGAAAGCCACCAGGAGGATGCCCGGCCCGATCCCGGCGAGAAACAGCGAGATGACGGACTGTTCGGTCACGAAGCCGTAGACGATCATCGGGATCGATGGCGGGATCAGGATCCCGAGCGTCCCGCCGGCGGCAAGCAGGCCGTAGACAAAACGGCGCTCATAGCCGCGGCTGATCATTTCCGGGATCGCCACGGTCCCGATCGTGGCGGCCGTCGCCACCGAGGAACCGGAAATGGCGGCAAAAATCCCGCAGGAAATGATCGTCGCGACAGCTAGGCCGCCCGGCCAGTGGCCTACCCAGGCATGCACGGCGGCAAACAGATCCTTGCCGACCCCTCCTTTCAGGAGAATATTCGACATCAGCAGAAAAAGGGGAACGGCCAGCAGAATGAACCCGTCCAGCGTGGACAAGATCGCCTGCGGTGCCATTAAAGGTGAGAACCCGCCGAAAAGCAGCAAGGCAAGGCCGAGACCGCCCAGAGTGAAAGCGACCGGCACCCTAATGAGCAACAGCGCAAACAGCGCCACCAGGATCAGGACTGTCGTCATGAGGCTGATCCACCACCTGGTGCGGGGCGCGTGACGGCTGCGCCAAGTTCAACAAGGGCCTGCACAAACAGCAGCGTGAAACCGAAAGGAATGGCAAGTTCCGAGACCCAGGTCGGCAAGTCGAGCATGGAACCGGTGGTCCGGCCCCGCTCGAAGGAATCGTAGAAGATGTCGCCACCCTTCCAGGCAACAACTGCACTGAAAAGCGCGATCGCAGTCATCGCGAGAACGCGGCAGACCCGCTGAGCCGCTCGTCCAAGCCGCTCGGTCACCGCGTCGACCGCTATGTGCTGATTGGTTTTCAAAAGCCAGGGCATCCCGATCATGCTGCCCCAGATCAGGCAGAGCTGCGACAGCTCGGCCGCCCAGATTGTCGGCGCCACGAACAGGTAGCGGGCAGTGACCTCATAGGTCAGCATGCATCCTGCAAGAATGAACAAGAATGCTGCGACCCCTGCAAGCACCTGCAGGACAGCGTGGAACGCTTTCATCGGTTCAAATGCAATCTTTATTGGCGGGAACGGTCAAAACGGAAGCTGGTGCAAACCAGACCCCGGTTCGGTCGCACATGTTGAAAAGCCGAAGGTTACGGACACGCCGCGAAATGCAATGCGGCGCGTCCGAACCGGTGGTCTTAAAGCCCCTTTGCCGCGTCCATCACGGTTTTACCCAGGTCTCCGGCCTTTTCGGAATAGGTGTCGTAAACCGGCTGACTGACGGCCTTCCAGGCTTCGATTTCTTCGGCCGTCGGCTTGTAGACGGTCATGCCGTTTTCCTCCGCCGCCGCGTATGCGGCCGCTTCGATGTCGGCCATGCGGTTGCGCACATCGTTTTCCGCCTTGAGCGCCGCCGCCTGGATGACGGCCTTCTGCTCTTCGGGCAGTCCGTTCCAGAAGTCGGTGTTCACGACGACGATGAACTCGATATCCGCGTGATTGGTCACGGAGATCGTATCCATCACTTCCCAGAGCTTTCTCGATTTCACCCCGGAAACCCCGGTCATGCCGATATCGACCGTGCCGCGCTGATAGGCGAGATACTGTTCGGATCCGGAAATCAGCGTCGGCGCACCGCCGGCTGACGTCACGAAGTCGCCCAGCGTCTTGCCGAACACGCGAACCTTTTTGCCCTTCATGTCGTCCGGTGTTTTGAGAGGTCCACCCTGTGACAGCATGATCGCGCCGCCATAGGCCTGCCACCAAAGCACGGTCGATCCGGTATCCTTGATGGCCTCGTCGAGGGGTGCGCGGACCGGTGACCCCGGAGCGACCGCGGCACGTACCTTCTCTTCCGTATCGAAGAGGAACGGCTGGTAGAAGATATCGACTGCGGGAATGTCGCCGACGTAGCGTGTCAGTGAGGCAACGCCCATCTCGATGGCACCCGATCCGACTGCCGCGGGAACTTCCTTGTCCTTGTAAAGTTGAGCGGAATCATAAATTTCTACGGCGATGTCACCGTTTGAGTTCTGTTCAACTTCTTCCTTGAAAAGGAGAAGGTTCTGGCCGAGATGGCTCTTCAGCGGCAGTTGCAGGGAAATGCGCAAGGTCGTATCGGCTGCGAAGGCAGAACCGGTGGAAAGGCCAAGCGCAACGGCTGCGCCAAGGGCCCAGGCAAGTGATTTCATGATGTCCTCCCATTTTTATGCGTGCAGTCTTGCAAAGGACCAATCCAAGGTCAACAAGATGCCATGTCCGGAAGAATGAAAAAAACTCACCAATGAATTGACCCCGCAGGGTGCGGGGGCGAAAACCCGTATCACCGTGGCAGGCCACGGAACGAACTGCCCCAACGGGACTGTGACGCGCCGTTCCCTATCGGTTTTTTCGTGTTTTCAAAACCGAAAACCACTGCCGGTGTGACCGTACCGGCAGTGGTCTTTATCAGGCAACCCCGCTGCAAGCGCAGCTTACGGGGGGAGGATCGCCCGAAGCCGGATTACGGCTGAACCGCTGCGAATTCAGCCGGATCGAGCAGGTTGTCCTGATTCGCATCCGCAGCCTTGAAAACGTCTTCCGACATATCCGGAACGACTGCCGTGACTTCATCGAAGCTCACGAAACCGTCCTGATTGCTGTCGATCGTCTCAAATGACACGCCCTGTGCAAGCGCTGCTGAAGACGCTGTGAAAGCACCGATGAGAAGAGCAGCGGTAAGACGTTTGGACATGTTTAAACCTCCAAGTGTTGGTTTTCACCGGGTTGCCCGCCCCATGTCTTGGGATAGTTGGTGCACCCGGCTTGTGTTCCGTCCATCCGCCAGGCCCCTGCGACCTGCCGAACCGGAACAGCACAAACACTGATCCGTGATCGCGACAGGCAAAGGGCTGCTCTTGGGAACATTCGCGGCATTGTTGTGACTGTAAAACGTATTCAGCCATAGGTCGGTCATATTCGCGACAACATTTCAAGACTCAGGCAAGAAATAGACAGCCGTATTGATTATATGCACTTCAAAATAGAGCGAAATTCGAAATAATTTTCGATTTTTGTTGTATTTAGATTTAAAAAATTAAATCCAAATCATTAGAGGTGAATAAAAATATTGCTCGTCCACCCGCAAATAAGCGGATTTCAAGCAAAGTTGCTTCGTTGCAGTTACGGGAATCGTCAAAGTCTGTTTCATGCCGGTAAACTGAACGCGGCAGGGAAACCGCGAAACCTTCAGCCGCGCGCGCCAAAGATTGCCGAGCCAACACGGACATATGTCGCACCAAAGCCGATGGCCACCCGGTAGTCGGAGGACATTCCCATGGAAAGTTGCGCAAGACCGGCCCGTTTGGCCAGTTTCTCCAGCAGCGCAAAATGCTCGCCCGGTGCTTCGTCGATCGGCGGGATACACATCAACCCGATGACATTCAGTCCCACCATATCCCTGCACTCGGCCAGGAAAGCGTCCACATCTCCCGGCGTAATGCCGGCCTTCTGCGGTTCCTCGCCGGTATTTACCTGGATGAAACAGGGAAGGTTGCGCTCTTGCCTGTCCATTTCAGCCTTGAGCGCCTTTGCGATCTTGGGCCGGTCGACCGTATGAATGACATCGAACGTCGCCACGGCCTCCCTGGCCTTGTTGGATTGCAGCGGGCCGATCAGATGAAGCTCGATATCGGCGTATCTTTCGCGCAGTCCGGGCCACTTCCCCATGGCTTCCTGAACGCGGTTCTCGCCGAAGACCCGCTGACCGGCCTCCAGGACAGGCGCGATATTCTCGGCCGCGAAAGTCTTCGAAACGGCGATCAGGCTGACAGCGCTCTCCGCTCTGCCGAATTCATCCTCAGCACTGCGAATGTCGGACTGGACGGCTGAAAGACGGTCTGTGGCAGAGGGCATCATTTTTTCCTGTGAAACCGATAAATGCTCCGTCACTCTTAAGCCCTGAACGGCGCTCCCCTCAAGTGCTGGTTTGCGGCATTCTTGTACCGATGCGGCCAGCGATCGCTTTACGAATGCGGCATTGCGAAATAAACAGTCTTCAGTGGGCTCTTTTTTGAGTCACATGTTGACCCGAAGCCGGATATCTGCTGACAGTCCGGCAATCGATCTTTCAGGAATTCCGCCGGATCCGGCGGCAAGAACAAACGGCACAATTGATGGCAACGGAACGGTACAACGCGCGCGAAGTGGAAGCGCGCTGGCAGAAGGTCTGGAACGACAAGGACGTCTTCGTCACCCACAATGACGACCCGCGCGAGAAATACTACGTCCTAGAAATGTTCCCCTACCCGTCCGGCCGCATCCACATGGGCCACGTCCGCAACTACGCGATGGGTGATGTCGTCGCCCGCTACAAGCGTGCAAAAGGCTTCAGCGTACTTCACCCGATGGGGTGGGATGCGTTCGGCATGCCGGCCGAAAATGCAGCCATGCAGAACAAGGTCCATCCGAAGGACTGGACCTATGAAAACATCGCCGCCATGCGCGACCAGCTCAAGATCATGGGTCTCTCCCTTGACTGGAGCCGCGAGTTCGCGACCTGCGATGTCGCCTACTACACCCAGCAGCAACGCCTCTTTCTGAGGTTTCTCGAAGCCGGCCTCGTCTACCGCAAGAACGCGAAAGTGAACTGGGATCCGGTCGACATGACCGTTCTGGCGAACGAGCAGGTGATCGACGGCCGCGGCTGGCGCTCCGGCGCTCTGGTCGAGCAGCGTGAACTCACCCAATGGTTCTTCAAGATTTCCGACTATTCGGAAGACCTGCTGGAGGCGATCGAAACGCTCGACCGCTGGCCGGACAAGGTCCGTCTGATGCAGAAGAACTGGATCGGCCGGTCGGAAGGCCTGCGCGTCCGCTTCGCGTTCACCGAGCCGGCACCCACCGGCGACACATCGCTGGAGATCTTTACCACGCGCCCGGATACCCTGTTCGGCGCGTCCTTCATGGGTCTGTCCCCGGATCATCCGATCTCGACAAAACTCGCCGAAAGCAACCCGGAACTGAAAGCGTTCATCGACGAATGCAAACGGGTCGGAACATCAGAAGAAGCCATTGAAAAGGCAGAGAAAAAGGGGATCGATACCGGTCTCCGCGTAACCCATCCGCTCGACAGCTCACTGGAACTGCCGGTCTATGTGGCGAACTTCATCCTGATGGACTACGGCACCGGCGCGATCTTTGCCTGTCCCGCGCACGACCAGCGCGACCTCGATTTTGCGAGGAAATACGGGCTTCCGGTCAAACCCGTCGTGTTGCCGAAAGGTGCCGATCCCGCCTCCTTCGAGATCGGTATGGAAGCCTTCACGGAAGACGGCACCATCTTCAATTCGGATTTCATGAATGGCATGTCCATTCCCGATGCCAAGGAAGCCATTGCCCGGAAGCTGGAATCCATCGACGTGGACGGGGCTCCGCAGGGCGAGCGCCAGATCAATTACCGTCTGCGGGACTGGGGCATTTCGCGCCAGCGGTACTGGGGTTGTCCGATCCCGGTCATTCATTGCGATACCTGCGGTGTCGTTCCGGAAAAGGATGAGAACCTGCCGGTTCAGTTGCCGGACGACATCAATTTCGACAAGCCGGGCAACCCGCTAGACCGCCATCCGACCTGGCGCGAAACGACCTGTCCGAAATGCGGCAAGCCGGCCAGGCGTGAAACCGACACCATGGACACCTTTGTCGATTCCTCCTGGTATTTCGCCCGGTTCACGGCCCCTGACTGTGACCAGCCGACGGATCCCGAAGCGGCCAATGGCTGGTTGCCGGTCGATCAGTATATCGGCGGCATCGAACACGCGATCCTGCACCTGTTGTATTCGCGGTTCTTCACGCGTGCGATGCAGAAAGTCGGCGCGCTTGATTTGAAAGAGCCGTTCAAGGGCCTGTTCACGCAGGGCATGGTCACCCACGAAACCTACCGGTTGGGCGAAGGCGCCAACGGCTCCTGGATTTCACCAGCGGAGATCAGGATCGAGGACGTTGACGGCAAGCGCCGCGCGACGCTGCTTGATACAGGCGAGGAAGTCGCGATCGGCTCGATCGAGAAGATGTCGAAGTCGAAAAGAAACACCGTCGATCCGACCGATATCATTGATACCTATGGCGCAGACACCGCGCGCTGGTTCATGCTGTCCGACAGCCCGCCCGAACGCGACGTGATCTGGACGGAAGATGGCGTCCAGGGCGCCTGGCGTTTCGTGCAGCGGGTGTGGCGTCTGATTGGCGAGATTTCGGACAAGTGCGAACCGCGAAACGGAGCCGCGCCCGACGTTTCCGGCAAGGCGCTCGATCTTCGCCGCGCCAGCCACAAGACCCTGGATGCTGTATCCAAAGATCTGGAATCGCTCGGTTTCAACAGGGCGGTGGCCAGGCTCTATGAACTGGTCAACACGATCAGCAAAACGGCAAGCGACGGCCTTAATGACGATGCGACCGAATATGCCGTACGCGAGGCTGCCGACTATCTCGTCCAGATGATGGCTCCGATGATGCCGCATCTTGCCGAGGAATGCTGGTCTGCGCTCGGCCATGACAACCTGATATCGGAAGCCAAATGGCCCGAGGCCGACCCGGCTCTGTTAGCGGAAGATTCAGTTACTTACCCTATTCAGATAAATGGAAAACGGCGCGGAGAGCTGGAAATCGCAAAAGAGGCTTCCAAAGAAGAGGTCGAAGCAGCTACCTTGGCTCTGGACTTCGTGCGCAAGGCACTGAACGGAAATCCGCCGAAGAAACTTATCGTGGTTCCGCAAAGGATTGTGAATGTCGTTGTTTAGCAGCATCTTCAGGGGAGAATTTCTCCTGCGGCGGATCGCTCTTCTCGGCGCTGTCGCGGCGGCGATCACCTTGAGCGGGTGCCAGATCCGCCCACTCTACGGCACCAGCACGACCGGCGATTTTGGCGCACAATCCTCCACCGTCGCCGCGGACCTGGCAGCCATTGACCTGGATTCGATTTCGTCCCAGTTCGCCCAGAAAGACGCAACGCGGATTCTCTACAACGAACTCACGTTCAGACTGGAGCGCGGCGCTGGTGCGGCTCCGAAAAAATACCGGCTTGAAGTCCTTGCCGACGTCAACACAGCGGCCGTCGCGATCGAACAGTTTGCGGACGTTCCCTCCGCCTTCACCATCACGATGAACTCCACATATGTGATGAGCAACATCGAAACCGGCGAAACCCTGACAACCGGCCGGACCTTCCGGTCCGCGTCCTATGACTTTTCCGACCAGCGCTTTGCGAACCAGCGCGCCCTCCGGGATGCACAGGAACGGGTCGCCAAGGCAGTCGCCGATGACATTGCCACGCGCCTGGCCGGTTTTTTCGCCAGCCAATCCTGAATATCCGGCTGAGGTCCGCGGCAGTGACAGTCCTGAAAGCAGCCGAAACGGATCGATTTGTCGCCAACCCGCCGGATGGCGGCGCGGTTGTGCTGGTCTTCGGCCCGGACACGGGACTGGTTTCGGAGCGCGCAACCCGTCTCGCCGCCAAGGCGTCGGAAGGTGACAGCGATCCGTTCAATCTCGTAAAAATCGACGCTGCGGAGATTGCCGGCGATCCGAACCGGCTGATCGATGAGGTCCTGACCATACCGCTCTTTGGCGGCCGCCGGATCGTGTGGGTCAAGGATGCAAGCGGCAAGAACCTGGTGCCTGCGGTCGAACCCGTCCTGAAACTCGATGACTTGCAGACATTTGTCATCCTGGAAGCCGGCGATATCAAGAAAGGCGCGGGGCTCAGAAAGCTGATCGAGCCCAGCAGGCAAGCCTACGCGATACCCTGTTACGCCGACAATGACAGGGGCATAGACCAGCTTATCGACGAGGAAACCCGCGACGCCGGTCTCACCATCACGCGCGAAGCACGCGCCCTGCTGCATGGCCTTCTTGGTGGCGACAGGATGGCGAGCCGCGGCGAGCTGAAAAAACTCTGTCTTTTTGCGCTCGGCAAGGGCCGCATTGAAAGCGAAGACATAGAGGCCATCATTGGCGATGCCTCCGAGTTCGAGATGTCGGAACTCATCGATGCGGCCGGAACCGGGGACATTGCCACACTGGACCACGGTCTCCAGCGGCTCTCCGACGCGGGATCGAAAGCCTCGATCATCGCCAACCAGGCCCTGAAGCACTTTCAGAATTTGCATCGGATGCGAATCGATGTTGATAAAGGCAAGAGTGTTCAGGCTGTTATCGACTCTCAGCGTCCGCCTGTCTTCTTCAGCCGCAAATCCGGAATGTCGCGGCAGCTCCAGATCTGGTCGTCATCGGACCTGGAACGCGCAATGCAAATTCTCGCAGAGGCCACCAAGATCTCGCGCCTCAACGATCCGCTTGGCGTGCCCGTGCTTTCAGAGGCATTGCTCACACTTGGCAGGGTCGCAAGAGCGCGCGGACAGCGGCGTTAGACACTCTCGGAACGCACTGCACCAGAATACTGGCGACCGGAAAGCGGTCGCGTCAACGAGACATGGCGGCAGCTATCATGACATGGAGGCTGAAAAGACTTAGCGCGTCTCGACACCGAGTTTCTTGCACAATTCGTCGAGCTGTTCGAGCGAGGTGTACTTGATCTTGAGATCGCCCGATTCCTTGCCCGGCTTGTGCCCGACGACAACTTTCAGCCCGAGCGTGTCGGTGAGCCGCTTCTCCAGAGCTTTCGTATCCGCGTCCTTTTGCGGTTTCTCGGCGGATGCCTTGCCGCCCTTGAGATTGGCAAGCGCATCCGGGTCCTGGGAGATCTTTTCCGCGTCGCGAACGGTCAGGCCCTTTTCGACGATCAGTTCGGCGAGTGCCGCGGGATCCTCAACGGTGATCAGCGCACGGGCGTGCCCTGCGGTGAGCAAACCCTCCGCGAGATAATCCTTCACCGAGTTCGGCAACTTCAACAGCCGCATCGTGTTGGCGACATGGCTCCGGCTTTTGCCGATCGCCTTGGCCAATTCACCCTGGCTGTACTGAAACTCCGCGGTGAGCTGGTCATAGCCCATCGCTTCTTCGATTGGGTTGAGATCCGCCCGCTGAACGTTCTCGATGATCGCGAGTTCAAGGGCTTCCTGATCGGTGACATCACGGATGATGATCGGCGCTTCGTGCAGGCCGGCCCGCTGTGCGGCCCGCCAGCGCCGTTCCC
>JBCBUA010000007.1:2267-51249 GCA_039818365.1 Pseudomonadota bacterium | reverse complement strand
TTGCCTCCATGCCCCTGAAATGCGGCAGGACATCCGCCCAGCCCCAGCCAGGATTGTCGTTGTTCGCCCGCAGCACATCGTTCCAGGCATCGTAGTCGCCGGGACGGCCGCGCATGTAAACCTGCGCGTTGACGGATGACCCGCCGCCCAGAACATTGCCCTGGGGGATGTCGTGGACCCTGCCGTCCAGATGCGGCTGCGGTGTCGTCTTGTGATACCGCATATATTTGGAACCGTTGATCATCTTGAATATGCCGGGGGGCATATCAAGCAGGGGATGGCGATGGGAATAGCCTGCTTCCAGCAACAGGACACGCGCGCCGCCCTCGCTCACGAGCCGTGCCGCAGCAACGGCCCCGCCCGATCCGCCGCCGATGACGATATAGTCGTAGCCGGAACTCATTCGTCCCCCCAATCGAAGGTGACGCGAACGAATTCCCAGGCCGCCTTCAGGTGGTTGTTCAATGCTTCTTCCGCCGCGACCGGGTCGCGCTCCACAATGGCATCGAGAATGGACTTGTGCGCCAGGTAGTTCACCTCGTTGCGTTCCGGTGAACGCAGCATGCGATCCCACTGTGGCGCCAGCCAGGACGTGTACCCCTCATGCATGGCAGGGAAAATCGGGTTCCTCGGAATGCGGTAGAGAACCCCGTGAAAGGCAACGTCCGTCCGGTAAAATTCATTGGAGTCCGGAATCGCCTTCCGGTTTTCCTCAAGCGCTTGCCTGAGACTGACGATATCGTCCTTGCGCGCCGACACTGCTGCTTCGCGCACCAGCGCGCGCTCAATAAACACACGGCTGTCGTAAAGGTTCTTGATCCCGGTCTTGTCCGTCAGAAGATGCTGCACGACGTTGCCGCAGGCATGCAATACCGTCGCATAGTCCGGCTTGCGCACGATAGGACGGAACCGGGGCCGCGTTTCGATCAGTCCGCGGCTCGACAGTTGGGAGATCGCTTCACGGATCACGGTCCTGCTCGCCCCGAACTGCTCCATAAGCTCCCGCTCGGCAGGCAAAGGCGTCTGGTCTTCCAGCTCACCTGAAACGATTTTCGCTTCCAGCATTGCGACCACATTATCTGCCGCCCGACCCGTTTCGTTGCCGATGTCCATTGGACGTCACATCTCCCTTGTCATCGATTTCGCCTATTTTGGTACGACATAAATTTGTCGCTCGTAAAGTGATTTTTTCTAAGGCCAACAAATTTGTCGCTGTTTTTCCTTATTTTTCATATGTTTATTATTTTTACGTACTAAATTTCTGAGATTAGGATTGACTTTGGTCTCTTTTACCAACTTACTTTGTTTAGTTTGGTCATACCAAAGGACAATTCGTTCGTGTTTGATTTTACCCTCTCCTCGGAAAATCCGATTGCTGCCGGGATGTATATCAACGGCCAGTGGCTTCAACGCGGGCCGGCATCAGCGGCACTGGAGGTGGAGAACCCGGCGAATGAAACCGTGATCGCGACGATCACGGAGGGTTCGGAGAGCGACGCGGGCGAGGCCCTGGATGCCGCCCGACGTGCATTTGCCAACTGGGCGGGACGCCCGGCGGTCGAGCGCGGCAGGCTGGTCGCGGCGCTCGCAGATGAGGTGCAAGCGCAAAGGGATCACCTGGCACGCCTCGTCACGCTTGAACAGGGCAAGCCGCTCGCTCACGCGAAACAGGAAATCGACGCCGGGATCACCTTTCTGAGATATGCGGCGGAAAATGCCCGCCGGATCGAAGGCGACATCGTGGCGTCCGATAACCGCGACGAAGAGATCCACATCCGTCGGCACCCTTATGGTGTCGTGGTCGGGCTCACGGCGTGGAACTATCCGTTTGCCCTGGCAGCAAGGAAACTCGGCCCGGCCCTCGTTGCCGGCAACACGTTCGTTCTGCTGTCCCATGAAGCAACGCCTCTTTCCGGGCTCGCGCTTGCAAGCTTGAGCGAACGGGCCGGTCTTCCGGCTGGCGTTTTCAACGTGGTGACCGGCCGCGGCCCCATCGTTGGCGCAGCCCTCGTGCAAAGTCCGATGTCCGATCTCGTCACGATGACGGGCAGCACCCGCGCGGGGCGCGAAATCTACCGGGCCGGTGCGGACAGCATCAAGGTCGTGCGGCTGGAACTGGGCGGGAAAGCTCCGTTCCTGGTGATGGAAGACGCGGATCTCGACAGCGCCGTCCAGGCAGCCGTCGCCGCGCGATACACGAATTGCGGTCAGATCTGCACCTGCAACGAACGCATGTATCTGCACCGCGCCATTGCCGACGAGTTCCTGGAGAAATTTGTTGCCGCCTCCAAGGCGCTCACCCTCGGAGATCCGCTCGGCGCCGTCGACATGGGCCCCAAGGTCAGCCGCATCGAACGGGACAAGGTCGCCGAAATCGTCGGCGAAGCCGTGCGTGCAGGCGCTGCGACCTTGCTTGAAGGCGGCATCCGCGATGACGGCCCGTTCAGCAAGGGTCACTGGTTCGCGCCCACGGTGCTGGAAGCATCCAGGAATGACAATCCGGCTGTTCAGAACGAGGTGTTCGGCCCCGTCGCAACGGCGGTCCGGGTCGATGATTTCGACATGGCGGTCCGGTTCGCCAACGACACATCGTTCGGGCTGTCAGCCTATCTCTTCACGCGCGACCACAAGCGTCTCGCACAAGCTCCTTATCGCCTGAAGTTCGGAGAACTCTACCTGAACCGCTCCAACGGAGAAGCCGTGCAGGGCTTCCACACAGGGTGGGGACTGTCCGGACTGGGGGGAGAAGACGGCCGTTACGGCTTCGATGGCTATCTGCGCAAGCAGACGGCCTACCTGAATTGGGGTTAGCGCCTCAAGCTCATGCGGCCGGGGGGATTCTGGTCGCACCATAGTGGAGGAAATGATGAAACGTACTCTCTTGCTGGCTACTGCGATTGCTTTTGGCGCAGTGACTTCGATCGCGTCGGCTGCCGGGCTGCCGCCGCTTGAGCAGAAAGACCGCTACAAGGTCGGTTTTGCGCAGATGGAATCCAACAATCCCTGGCGGATCGCCGAAACCAAATCATTCCATGACACGGCCGAAAGCTGCGGCTGGGATCTGATCGCGACCGATGCTGCCGGTTCCGCGGCCAAGCAGGTTGCCGACGTCGACAGCATGATCGCGCAGGGCATCGACGTGCTGTTCCTGCCGCCACGCGAAGAAAAGCCGCTCATTCCTGCCGTGAAGAAGGCCAAGGCTGCCGGCATTCCGACGTTCCTCGTTGACCGCTCGGTCGACCCGAACGCGGCAAAGCCCGGTGAGGATTTTGTTGCGTTCCTGGGGTCCGACTTCATCGACCAGGGCAAACGCGTTGCCGAATGGACCATCGAGAACTTCAAGGGCGACAAGGGGATCATCGTCCAGTTGGAAGGCACCACGGGTTCCTCGCCTGCCAATGACCGCAAGAGCGGTTTTGACGACCGCATCGTTCAGGACGAACGTTTTGAAATCGTTGCCTCCCAGTCAGGCGACTTTGCCCGCGACCTCGGCCGTCAGGTCATGGAAACGCTGCTGCAGGCGCATCCGGACGTCAACATCGTCTATGCACATAACGACGAAATGGCGATCGGCGCCATCCAGGCCCTGGAACTTGCCGGGCGCAAGCCAGGCGAAGACGTTCTCGTCGTCTCCATCGACGGAACACGCGACGCGCTGCAGGCCATCATCGACGGCAAGATGGGCGTCACCGTCGTAAGTTCGCCGTTCTTCGGACCGCTCGCCTGCGAAACCATGAAACGCTACGCCGCCGGCGAGACCATCGAGCCGTGGGTGCAGGTGAAGGATCGGATCTTCACGGCCGACAACGCCGCGAAGCACATCGACGAAGCCTACTAAGACACGACGACCGGCCGGGAGGGGAAGCCCTTCCGGTCCCTTTTCTCCCAGATCAACGGCTGTTCGACCTATTCCGGCTGAACAGCTATCCGTTGGTCGGTTCTGAAGTGATCGCGCGCGATACCGCGTTTTCGAACGCAGGACGCTCACGTGCTGACAGGAGCCGATATGGCACCTCTGCTCACCATGGCCGGGATCAAGAAACACTTCGGCGGCGTTCCCGCTCTTCGAAGTGCGTCTCTTGAGGTCGAACCCGGCGAAGTCCATGCACTTATCGGCCAGAACGGTGCCGGAAAATCAACGCTCATCAAGATCCTGACGGGCCTTTACCGCCGCGACGAGGGCACGGTCGATTTCGCTGGAGAGCCCAGCCACGTCGCCTCACCGCGCGAGGCTCAAAATGCCGGGATCGCAACGATCTACCAGGAGCTGAATCTGGTCCCTCTGCGCTCGGTCAGCGAAAATGTCGTGATGGGCCAGGAGCCACGCTCCTTCGGCTTCATGATCAACTGGTCCGAAGCCCACCGGCGCACGCAGGAGATCCTGGCACGGTTCGGCATCGAAATTGATGTGACGGCCCCGCTCGGGAGCTATTCCACGGCAATCCAGCAACTTGTCGCCATTGCGCGCGCGGTTTCCATGGACGCGAAACTCGTGATCATGGATGAGCCGACCTCTTCGCTGGACAGCTCGGAGGTGGAAATCCTGTTCGGCGTCGTCCGCGAGTTGAAGTCGTCGGGCGTCTCGGTTCTCTACGTCTCCCACTTTCTTGACGAGCTTTTCCAGATCTGTGACCGGGTTACCATCATGCGCGACGGTCAGACCGTCGGCTGCCAGTCCATCGCCGAGACGACCAAGCTCGACCTGATCGCGGGCATGCTCGGGCGCAATGCGGAAGAGATCGCCGCCGAAGGCCTGACAGAACTCGCCGGCGGCCGCGATACCTATGACGAGGTGGTTCTCGAAGTCGACAAGATTGCCACGGGGCCGCGCCTCAGCGACTTCTCCATGACCCTCCACCGCGGCGAGATCGTCGGTCTCGGCGGTTTGCTCGGGTCCGGGCGCACCGAAGCGGCCAGAAGCATTTTCGGACTTGATCACCTGACCTCAGGCTCGATGCATCTGAAGGGCCGGGCATTCGAACCGTCGGAGCCGTCCGAAGCCATCCGTTCGAGGATCGGCTTCTTGACGGAGGACCGCAAGGCGGAGGGGATCGTGCCGGACATGTCGGTCCGCGAAAACCTCACGCTCGCGCTGTTGCCGAAGCTGCGCAAGAACGGCCAGATCGACCGGGACCGCGAAAAGGAACTTGTCGGCGAATTCATCCAGAAGCTCGGGATCAAGACGTCCCACATGGATCAGCCGATCCGGGAGCTTTCGGGTGGCAACCAGCAGAAGGTTCTGCTGGCGCGCTGGCTGGCGACAAGGCCGGATATCCTGATCCTCGACGAACCCACACGCGGCGTCGATGTCGGCGCGAAGCGCGAGATCCAGTCGATCATCCGGAAATTCGTCGATGACGGACACGCCGTCATCCTGATCAGTTCCGAATTCGAGGAACTGGTCGAGGGCGCCAACCGCATCGTTGTCATGCATGAAGGCAAGGCGGTCTCCGAACTGACCAACCCAGGGATCACCGAAAACGCGCTGGTCAAGGCGCTTGCCCACCATGAGGAGGCGACCGCATGACCAGCCTGACATCAGAACACACCATGCGAACGGATTTTACTGCGAAGCTGAAGAACCACGGCGGCCTGATCGCGCTCGGGCTGATCCTCGTCTTCAACATCATCGTCACGCCCAATTTCCTGCAGACGCAGACGCTGGCCGTCAACATCTCCCAGGTCGCGACGATTGCCATCGTTGCGATGGGCATGACACTCGTGATCGCAACCGGCGGGATCGATCTTTCGGTCGGCGCGGTGATGGCCTTGTCCGGTGCCCTGGCGCCCTTGATCTTCATGTCGGAGTTCGGCCAGGCCTACCCGGTTCTGGGGCTGATCGGTGCGCTTTTCTTCCCGCTTGTCGCCGCACTGGTCTGCGGGCTGTTCAACGGGGTCATTGTCGCGGTGCTCAGGGTGCAGCCGATCATCGCAACGCTGATCCTGTTCATCTCCGGGCGCGGCATTGCGCAGGTGCTGACAAACGGCAATCTGCAAACCTTTTCCTATCCCGAATTCAGCTATCTCGGCACCGGCAAAATCCTCGGCTTCCCCTTCCAGGGTTGGCTGGCACTTGCCATTGCCTGCCTTCTCTTCTGGGTCGTGAACCGGACCGTCTTCGGGCGATACCTGCTCGCGATCGGCGGCAATGAACGGGCCGCGAAGCTGGCCGGCGGGCCCGTGCGCCAGGTCAAGATCGGCGCCTATGTGATCTGCTCGGTCCTGTCGGGGCTGGCAGGCCTGATCGTCGTTGCGATCAATTCCGCCTCCGATGCGGCCCGCAACGGCAACCTGATGGAACTCGACGCGATCGCGGCGGCCGTTGTCGGCGGCGCGCTGCTTCAGGGCGGCAAGGCTCCGATTTTCGGAGCCATCCTCGGCGCCGTCATCATCCAGCTCGTGAAATACACGCTGCTGGCCAACGGCGTGGAAGACGAAGTCGCGCTCATTGCAAAGGCCGCGATCATCCTCGCTGCCGTCTACATTCAGCAGGCGCGAAAGGAATAAGGCCGTGCTTGATCAAAATGCTTTCGACATGCGGAAATACATTTCGCGCAATCCGCAATCCGTTGCGGTCTGGATCGCCCTATTCGTGCTGATCATATTCGGCCTGCTCCGCTACGACAATTTCGGCAGCGCCTACAACATCACCTCGTTCCTGAACTACAACGCGATGTTCATCGCGATTTCGGTGGGCATGTGTTTCGTGATCCTGACCGGCGGCATTGATCTCTCGGTCGGCTCCGTTGCCGCATTCACGTCCGTGATAGCGGCCTATCTCAGCCCCTATGGCATCGAGGTCGCGCTCCCGCTCGCGGTGCTCTCCGGTGTTGGTTTCGGACTGTTCAACGCAGTGTGCATCGTCTTCGGGCGCATCCCGCCGTTTATCGCGACGCTGGCCACGATGCTTGGAGCCAAGGGCGGGTCGCTGGTGATCTCGGGCGCCCAGACGATTTCCGTCGACTGGGGCTCCAATTTCACTCAGCTCGGCATGGAAAAGGCCATGGGGATCGTCCCCTGGACGATCGTCCTCGTCGGCATTCTGGTGATCTGCCTCTGGGTGGTTCTGGAAATGACCAGCCTGGGGCGGACAATCCTTGCTGTCGGCGGCGGCGAGGATGCGTCCGTGATGATGGGCCTGAAAGTCAACCGGGCGAAAATCTTCGCCTACGGCCTGTCCGGCGGGTGCGCCGGTCTGGCCGGTGTCTTTCTTGCCTCCGGCTTCGGAGCCGGCCAGCCGCTCGAAGGTGTCGGTTGGGAGCTTTCGGCAATTGCCTCGGTGGTCGTCGGCGGGACGCTTCTGACCGGAGGGCTCGGGTCGATCCCGGCCACGGTGGCTGGCGCGCTTCTGCTCGGCCTGGTTTTCAACATCCTGAATTTCGAGAACGGCAAGGGCTGGATCAGCTTCAGCGCCTACTGGCAGATGGTTATCCGCGGTGCCTTCCTGTTCGCGGTGATCCTGTTCCAGACGCGCGTCATGAACCGCCAGTCGGGCGTGGAGTTTGCGAAATGACGGCGATCAAGGAGATCCGCACGCAGCTGTTCCATGTTCCGCTGGCCGAGGTTCTGGTGGACGCCAAACATGGCGACCACACCCTGTTCGAACTGGTGACGGCGACGGTCGTCCTGGCCGACGGCACCGAAGGCACAGGCTACACCTACACGGGCGGCAAGGGCGGATCGGCGGTCGCCGCCATGATCCATCATGATCTGGCCCCGTTCCTGATCGGTCAGGATGCCGGCGCGGTGGAAAGTCTCTATGACGGCATGCAATGGCACATCCACTATGTCGGGCGCGGCGGGATCGCTTCGTTTGCCATCTCGGCGGTCGACATCGCCCTGTGGGACATTCGCGGCAAGAAACGCGGCTGGCCTCTCTGGAAGCTGGCGGGCGGGGCGGATGACAGATGCAAGGCCTATTGCGGCGGCATCGATCTGAATTTTCCGCTGCCAAAGCTGCTGGAAAGTGTCCGGGGATACCTGGAGCGGGGCTTCAACGGCGTCAAGATCAAGATCGGCCAACCGACGCTCGCAGAAGACATTGCCCGTATCGCGGCTGTGCGGGAGCTGATCGGTCCCGACATCGCCTTCATGGTCGACGCCAACTACTCCATGACCGTGGAAGAGGCAATTTCAGCGGCCCGTGCGTTCGCGCCCTACGACATTCTCTGGTTCGAAGAACCGACGATCCCCGACAATTACAAGGGCTACGGCGAGATCGCGGATGCAACCGGATGTGCCCTTGCCATGGGTGAAAATCTTCATACTATCCACGAGTTCGAATATGCATTCGATCAGTCCAAGCTCAGCTTCATCCAGCCGGATGCGTCCAATTGCGGCGGCGTGACCGGTTTCCTTCAGGTTGCTGAACTGTCACGTCAACACAAGATCCCGGTTTGCAGTCACGGAATGCAGGAGTTACACGTCAGTCTCGTTTCCGCGCAGGTGAATGCGGGGTGGATCGAAGTGCATTCGTTCCCGATCGACCAGTATACGAGGCGTCCGCTGCGGGTGGAAAACCACCTTGCCGTTGCGCCGGAAACACCCGGGACAGGCGTTGTCTTCGACTGGACGCTCCTTGAACCCTACAAAGTCCTGACACTCTAGAGGTCCTCATGCTCAGCAACGCTGCCGTCTATCGCGGCAACAAGACGTTTTCCGTAGAACAGAAACAGGTGTCCGACCCGGGCCCCGGCGACGTCCAGATCAAGGTTGCCTATTGCGGCATCTGCGGAACCGACCTGCATATCTTCCTTGGCCATATGGACCAGCGGGTCGGGTTCGAGCGCACCATCGGCCACGAAATGTCCGGTACCATTTCCGCTGTCGGAGCAGGCGTTAAGGGGCTGAAGGAAGGTGACCGGATTGTCGTGCGGCCGCTGGACCATTGCGGCGAGTGTCCTGCCTGCCTCGCCGGTCACGAACATATCTGTCACAACCTGAAATTCATCGGCATCGATACCGAAGGCGCCTTCCAGGAATACTGGAACGTTCCGGCCCATACGATTCACGTTCTTCCCGAAGGTCTCGACCTTGCACATGCGGCGCTGATCGAACCCCTGGCGGTCGCCTGTCACGACGTCACCCGCGCGCAGGTCAAACCCGGAGAAGACGTGCTCGTGATCGGCGGCGGCCCGATCGGTCTTCTCGTCGCGCTTGTCGCAAGACATGCAGGCGGCAAGGTCACGATCAGCGAGATCAGCGACAGCCGCCTTGCCTATGCGGAAAAGCTCGGTTTCACGACAATCAATCCGAAGTCAGCCGACGCGGTCGAACAGATCAACGCGCAGACCGGCGGCAAGGGTGCGGATGTCGTCTTCGAGGTGTCGGGCAGCCAGCCCGGTGTTGACCTGATGACCGATGCCGCCGCCGTGCGCGGGCGCATTGTCATGGTGGCGATCCACGCCAAGAAACCCGAAGTCGACATGTTCCGGTTTTTCTGGCGTGAGCTGGAACTCTTCGGCGCCCGTGTCTACCGGCCCGAGGACTACGACCAGGCGATGCAGCTTCTCGCCGACGGTGTCGTCGACTGCGCTTCCTTCATAACCGATATTCAGCCGCTCAAGGATATTCAGGGCGCGTTCGAAGCGCTGACCCAGAACCCGAGCGCCATCAAGTCCATGATCCAGATCAGTGAGAATGCAGAATGAGTGTGTTGGACAGTTTCAGTCTCGCCGGAAAAACAGCGCTTGTGACGGGTGCCAAGCGCGGGATCGGCAAGGCAATGGCCATTGCGCTTGCCGATGCCGGCGCGGACATTATCGGTGTCAGCGCAAGTCTTGAAAGCTCCGGCAGCGCGGTCGAGAGCGCGGTTCGGGCACTGGGCCGGACCTTCACCGGCTACAGCTGCGACTTCGGCGACCGGGAGGCTTTGAAGGCCTTCGCGGCACAGGTCAACGAGGCGCATCCGGTCATCGACATCCTTATCAACAACGCCGGTACGATCAAACGTGCGCCGCTGACCGAGCATGGCGACGATATCTGGGACGAGGTGATCGAGGTCAACCTGTCTTCCCAGTTCGTGCTGACACGCGAGATCGGGAAACGCATGGTGGAGCGCGGCTCCGGCAAGATCATCTTCACCGCATCGCTCCTGACCTTCCAGGGCGGCATCACGGTTCCGGGCTACGCGGCTTCCAAGGGCGCGATCGGCCAGTTGACCAAGGCGTTCGCGAACGAATGGGCCGCAAGGGGGATCAATGTCAACGCCATTGCGCCGGGCTATATCGCGACGGACAATACCGAGGCCCTGCGCAACGATCCCGTCCGGTCGAAATCAATCCTGGAACGTATCCCGGCGGGGCGCTGGGGCAATGCGGAAGACTTTGCCGGCCCGGCCGTTTTCCTGGCGTCCGCCGCCTCGGATTACATGCACGGCACCGTCATGACCGTCGACGGGGGCTGGATGGGCCGGTAGGCCGGGTCTGCAGCCTTTTTCAGGGATTGAAAACGATCTGGAATTCCGCCGGCAGGCTGCCGCTGACAACCTGCCGGGCATTCGGAAGATCGTTTTCTTCCAGCTTCGCCTTGCGGTCCGTCTCAGACAGATCCTGCCAGCGCTCGGCAAGACGCCGTTCCAGCTCGGCGAGCGGTACATTCAGAAAGACCGTGGTGTCGAATAGCGGAGCGAGGTCACGCCAGGGCGCTTCGTTAAGCAGAAGATAGTTTCCTTCGACGATCAGGTGACGGACGGACCGCGGAATGACGCGCGCGCTGTTGCGCGCGATTTCGATGCTGCGATCAAAGACGGGGACGGCGATTTCGTCTTCGTCGTTTTGCCTGAGCCGCAGCAGCATATGACGGAAACCACCGACATCGAACGTGTGTGGCGCGCCCTTTCGCGGACGCCATCCACGGGCGTTCAGGATCAGATCGTCGAAATGATAGCCATCCATCGGGAAGACGGCGGCGCTGCCGGGGTCCTGCGCATTCAATTGCGCCGCCAGCTCATCTGCCAGCGTGGACTTGCCCGCTCCCGGGGGACCGCAAACGGCAGTTAGGCTCCGCTGCGTCCGCCCGCGGTCCACGATCCGGGCCGCAAGATCTTCAACCGAAATTTCTTGCGGAGACGTCACGACAGCCTTAGCCCCGCTGCTTCCGCCTGCTCTCTAAGGAACGGCAAGCCGACCTCGATGACATCCTCCGGACGGTCGGCAACCGGACGCCAGACCGCGAGCCCGGATGCGATCTCCGGCGCGAGATAGACAAAGCTTTCCAGTGTCATGGTTCCCTCAAAATCGACGTCGGCCAGCCCCTTGAATGTCGCCGCCCAGTCCATCGTGCCTTTCCCCGGCACGCCGCGATTGGATTCCGACAGGTGGACATATCCAAGATGCTCGCCCGCATCGGCAAACCCCTCGGCCATGCCGGCTTCCTCGATGTTCATATGATAGGTGTCCAGATGAATGAAGACGTTGGGCGCACCGACGCGCTCAATGATTTCGGCCGTTTGCCGGGCCGTGTTCAGCAAATGGGTTTCGTAGCGATTGCAGGGTTCAAGGCCGAGACGCATGTTGAGATCCCGCGCCTTCTGGGCGACACGGTCAACCAGCCGGCAGATGGCATCGCTTTCCGCACCTGTAACCGGCGCGCCACTGGTCTTGCCGATGGTTCCGTACGTCACGCCGGACAGCGCAGCAGCGCCTGCATCCCGGGCCACCTGCAGGGCAAAGCCCAGATAGTCGACCGCGTCGCCCGGATTGCGCAGAATATCGATCTCAGCCGGAAGGCCGAGCGAACAGACAATTTCCACGCCGTTGCGCTCGGCGGCGCGCCTTGTGCCAACGCTGTCATAGTTTTTCGGGTCGAGCAGAGGTGTCTCGATGACCGTGACGCCATGTGCCGTGATCGGCGGAAGCAGGCGGTCCGCCTCCGAAGGGTTCCAGAGCGGTGTGAAGGCGAGGCCGTGCAGTCCCAGTCGAGGCATATCGCAATCCTATCCGTGTGCGCCGACAATGTAAGAGACGACTTCCGCCATGTCGGTTTCGTCGCGCTTCAGATCGGCAATGACATTTCCACGGCGAAGTACCACGATACGGCCGCAGGCTTCAAAGACATCGTTGAGGCGGTGGCTGATCAGGATCGTCGCGATGCCTTCATCACGCATCTGCCGGATCAGGTTGAGGACACTTTCCACCTCGCGCACCGCCAGAGCCGCCGTCGGTTCGTCCATGATCACAAGCTTGGGCTTGAATGTCAGCGCGCGCGCGATCGCGATGGTCTGTTGCTGACCGCCCGACAGCATGCCGACCGGCAGGTGGATCGAGGGAACATGCACACCCAGCCGGTCGATCATGTGCTGGGCTTCTGCGTCGATCTTCGACTTGTCGACAAAGCCCGGCAGCAGGCCGAGGAACCGCTTGGTCGGCTCGCGCCCAAGAAAGATGTTGTTGGCAACGTCCTGCTGCGGTGCGAGCGCGAGATCCTGGTAGATCATCTCGATGCCACTTTCGCGGCGCTCACCGGGGTTCCGGCCGGTGACGTCGGTGCCATTGAAACTGATGCGTCCCTTGTCGGTCGTGTAAACACCGGTGATCGTCTTCATGAGGGTGGACTTGCCGGCACCGTTGTCGCCGACAAGGCCGATCACCTCACCCGCATCGACGGTCAGGTTGACCCCATGCAGGACCTGCACGGGACCGAAACTCTTCTCCACACCCGATAGCTCCAGAAGGCTCATTGCAGCGACCTCCCCCGCGTCCGGATCTGGTCGAGCCAGACGGCAGCGATCAGGACCGCGCCTATCGCCATTTGCTGGTAGTAGGCCTGAACCGCCATGAGATTAAGGCCGTTTTGCAGGACACCCATGATGAGCGCACCGATCATGGTTCCGAGGATCGAGCCCCGGCCGCCGAACAGGTTGGTTCCACCGATGATGGCGGCGGTGATCGCGAGGAGCTCGTAGTTGAGCCCCGCGGTCGGATCGCCGGTGTTCACGCGCGCCGTGAAGATCAGCCCGGCAATGCCGGCCATCAGTCCCGAGATCGTATAGAGCAGCATCCGCTGACGCCGGATATTGATACCGGTTGCCCGCGCCGAGTTTTCATTGTCCCCGAGCGCGAGCGTATGATGCCCGAAGGGCGTGTGTGCCAGGACATAATGTGAAGCCAGCGCAACGAACAAGAGGATGAAGACAGGTGTCGGTACGCCGAACGGGCGCGCCTGGCCGAGAAAAAGGATCTCTTCCGGCAGGCCGTAAATACCGCGTCCGCTGGAGATGATCAGCGCAAGACCACGGGCAATGCCGAGCATGCCGAGGGTGACGATGAAGGCGGGCACGTGCCCCCTTGTGATGATGAAGCCGTTGACGGCACCTGCGGCCGCGCCCGCGCCAAGTGCGCCGATGATGGCAAAATACCATGGCAGCTCAAGCGTAACGACCAGGGCCGCTCCGGTCACCGACGCGAGGCCAAGAACGGAGCCGAGCGAGAGATCGATCCCCGCCGCACTGATCACGAAGGTCGCCCCGATGGCCAGTATCCCGAAGGTGGCACTGGCCAGAATGATGTTGAAGAAGTTGTTCGCGGTCAGAAAGACCCGCACACCTGATCCTGTTACCGGCGAGAGTATCGCCATAACGACGATCAGCACGAGCAGAACCGCGAGCGATTCCGCGCGAACGTGTGTTCTTTCGAGAATTTTCAGCATATGCCCACCCGGAACATGCAGGCCGCCGGACCGGCTGCCGGGTGTTCAGGCCCTTGCGGCTGAACACCCGTTTGTCCGGCGGCCCGCACTGTTGCTGTTATTTGACGTATTCGAGCATCGGGTCGGAACCGTTTTCCAGCACGTCCTTGGTCAGCACCATAGTCGGAACATAGACCCAGTCCGGCTGATCGCCGCCTGCCTTGACCATTTCAACGGCCTGTTTGCCGACAAGGTAGGGCAACTGCGCAACCGATGCGTTCAGGCGGCCGGACTTGATCGATTTCACCGCGTCCGAATTGCCGTCCACACCGATGACCGTCACCTGATCACCCTTGCCGGCCGCATAAACCGTTTCGACCGCGCCAAGGGCCATGCCGTCGTTGGCTGCGAAAATGGCGACGAGTTCCGGGTTGGAGGTCAGGATGTCGTTGGTGATGTTGGCCGCCTTGCCGCGGTCCCAGTCCCCCGGCAGGGACGCGACGATCTCGAGCCCCGGCGCCAGTTCGGCGAGCTTTTCGGAAAACCCGTTGGCGCGCTTCTGCCCGGTCACGTTGCCTGACAGGCCCTCGATGACCAGAACCGGTCCCTTTGCATCCGCACCGACCTGGCTGACCAGCCACTCGGCGCCCTGTGCCCCGGCGGCGACGTTGTCGGAGCCGATGGAAAATGCGATATCCACGCCTGCATCCGTTGCGATCTTGTGATCGAGGTTGCCGTCGAGATCGACAACCGGGATGCCCATCTCCGTTGCCCGCTTCAGGCAGGGCAGCAGGATCGTCGAGTTGATTGCTGCGGTGATCATCGCGTCAGGCTTGCGTTCCAGCATGGTGTTGCACACATTGAGCTGCGGCTCCGCTGCCTGGTCACTCTCCACAGCCTGCAGATAATATTCCACGCCTGCTTCGCTGGCCCCGTCGCGGACGCCGAGTTCCATTGCGCCCCAGAACGGATTGGACAGGGTTTTCATCAGAACGCCGTAGGTTTCGGCCTGTGCTGGCACGGCCAGCAGCGCCACGAGGGCAGTTACAGTCAATTGCTTGAACATTTGCTTTCCTCCACTTTTCGTCTCTGCTGTACCGGCGCTTCTTCGTCACCTTCTATCTCTTGGCCGGCGCTCAGGCGCCGTTGTCGTTGCTTGCGCCCGCCTTGCGGTCCAGCGGACCAAGCGATCCCCTGGCCTCAAGCCGGCAGTTTATGCGGATCGTTTCAGGCGGCGTATCGCCACCCTCGATCCTTGCCAGGAGACGCTCCCATGCGACCCGGGCAATTTCCTCCGTCGGCTGCACGATGGCCGCAACGGGCGGATAGACATGAGCCATCCACGCACTGTCATCGAAACCGGCCAGGGCCGTGTCTTTCCCGATCACATGACCGCGTTCCTGCAGCAGGCCATAGGCGGCCAGTGTCGCCGTGTTGAACAGGCAGAACACGGCATCGGGAGCGGGGTTCCCGTCGAGATAGGCGGCCAGGGCGGCGCGCGCACCCTCGATGCTGTCACCGGTGGGCACGTAGTCGACGCGGACCTTCCGGGCGTGATCGGCGACAGCGGCCCGAACCCCGTCAAGGCGTTCGGCGACGTTGGCGATGCCGTCTCCCAGATACGCCACGACAATGCGGCGATGACCGGTTTCGAACAGCGTTCGCATGAGGTCGGCACTGGCGGCGGCATTGTCGACACCGACGCCGTCGGTCGCCGCGTTTTGCTGGATCCGGTCCAGAAAGACGAAAGGCGTTTCGTTGGCCTCAACAAGCTCAGCGGCGCGTGAGTGAAGCGAGGGGATCACGAAGACGCCTGCCACGCGCCAGCCGACCAGTTCGTCGATCTCCCGCGCCTCGATATCCGCATCCTCGCGGCTGGACGTGGCAACGATGCGGTAGTTGGTGGCCTCGGCGCGATGTTCGAGCTTTGCCACCAGTTCGGCGAAGAACGGGTTCTCGAAATCGGGAATGACGAGGCCGATGATGCGGCTCTGACTGCGGCGCAGATTGGAGGCCATGGTATTGCGGCGGTATCCGAGGTCACGGACCGCCTGAAGCACGGCGCGGCCGATCGGATCGTCCAGCTTGCGGCGGCCGTTGATCACATTGGAAACGCAACCGGGTGAAACGCCTGCCCGCCGCGCAACATCGCGGATGGACGGCCTCGACCCCCGCTGCTTTTGCGCAGCCTTGTCGGGCATCGACAAACTCCTCCTTGCGCCAATGCTAGAAAAAACGTTTTATGATGTAAATCGTTTTTTGGGAGAAACGAAACATGCGTGTCCTTTACGATCCCGACCCGCGCCAGACGGACGAGATCTTCAGTGCCGCCGACCGGCACAGATTCTTTGACGAATTCGACGTGATCGAAATCGATCCGGCCGAGCGGGAGGCAGCCTATGAGCGCCATCTGCCGGAGGCGGACATCGTTATCAGTCAGCAGGCGATGGAAGCGGACAGGCTGGAGCGTGCGGAAAACCTCAAGGCCCTGATCAACGTCGAAACCAACTTTCTCCCGAATGTCGACTATGACGCCTGCCTGCGGCGGGGCGTGCACGTGCTGACGCCTGCGTCCGTCTTCGCGCTGCCCGTAGCCGAGATGGGTCTTTGCATGGCGCTGTCGCTGGCGCGCGGTGTTCACTCCAGTCACAGCGACTTTCTCTCAGCCAACGAAAAATATGGTCTTGAAGGCAACACGCAGGCCGAGTTGCTCACGGGAAGCAGGATCGGCTTTATCGGCTTCGGCGATCTCGGACGCGCCCTTCACAAGCTGCTTGCCCCATTCCAGGCGCAGGTTTCCGCGTTCGACCCCTGGCTGCCCGATAATCATCTGCGCCGCCTGGGTGTCGAACCCGCCTCGCTGGAGGACCTGTTGCGGCAAAGCCGCGTGGTTTTCGTGGTTGCCTCGATCACCACCGAGAATGCGCATCTGCTGGATGCCGGGAAGCTCTCGAAGATGCAGGACAAGGCGATGCTGATCCTGTTGAGCCGGGCGGCAATTGCCGATTTCGATGCGCTCGCAAAGGAAGCAGGAAGCGGGCGGCTCAGGATTGCGACGGACGTGTTCCCCGAAGAGCCCGTCCCTGCCGACGACCCGATCCGGAAGGTTCCAGGCATTCTGTTTTCCGCCCATCGCGCGGGGGCCCTGACGTCCGCCCTCCAGCAGATCGGCGCGCTCGTTCTGGAAGACATGAGCCAGATCGCCAAGGGTCTGCCACCCGTTGCCTGCCGGCGTGCCGAGCCGGAAACCGTCGGACGGCTGCGAAGCAAGCCGATCGACACAACCTGACTTGAGATTGCCACCCGCTTCGATAAGGTTCGGCGAACGCATTCAAACATATCGCGAGGCATCTGTTGCATATTGGCTTGATCGGCGGCATCGGCCCGGCCGCCACCGACTTCTACTACCGCCGGCTGATCAGGCTGGCCGCAGACAAAGGCCGCGACCTGGAGCTGACCATCGTTCACGCTGACGCTCCGACCCTCCTCGCCAACCTCATTTCAGGAGACGGGGCCGCGCAATGCAGCATCTATCTGCGCCTGACGGAGCGCCTGAAGGCTGCCGGTGCCGAAAAAGTCGCGGTCACGTCCATTGCAGGACATTTCTGCATCGACGCATTTGCAGAGATATCGCCGTTGCCGATCCTCGACCTCACCACAAGCCTTTCGGCCTGGCTCCAGGACAAGGGAATGGCCCGTGTGGGACTCCTTGGAACCGAAACCGTCATGAGTTCCGGCATGTACGGAAAGCTCGCGCCCGTTGATGTGTTAGCTCCCTCGGGCAGTGACCTGAAACATGTCCACGAGGCCTATGTGACGCTGGTACAGTCGGACATACGGGGCCAGGACCTGAAAGACGTCTTCGTTCGCGCCGGCCGCGCACTGGTCGACCGGGGTGCAGAAGCGGTTCTGCTTGGCGGCACCGATCTGAACGCTGTTTTCACAGCCGATGAGACGGCATTTCCGGTTGTCGACTGTGCCGGCATACACGCAGCAGACATTGCCCGCCTTATCTGAGGAGTCTCTGCGCCAAGTCTTGTTGGCGTTGAAAATTCACGCCTTCCTGTGATGATTTTGATGCCCGGTGACCAGCGAAAGACGTTGCATCGCGGCTGCGGATAGGCGACTTTTGCAAGAAATCGTTGGGGCAGGCACCTGTCAGAGGAGACACAGATGATCAGGTCCAATTATCCTGTCGACATGGCGGTTGTGCCGGAGGTGAAGGCGTTCTTCGATCCGGCGACAAACACGATCAGTTACGTGGTGAAGGATCCGTCCTCGAAGGCCTGCGCCGTCGTCGACAGTGTCATGGATATCGACATCGCCGCCGGCCGCATCACCTATGACAATGCCGACGAAATCATTGCCTATATCGAGGACAACGGGCTTGAGCTCGAATGGCTGATCGAAACGCATGTCCATGCCGATCACCTCTCCGGAGCGCCCTACATCCAGCAGAAACTCGGCGGCAAACTCGGTATCGGCGACCAGATCACCGTCATCCAGGAAACCTTCGGCAAGGTCTTCAACGAGGGCACGGAGTTTCAGCGTGACGGCAGCCAGTTCGACCGGTTGTTCCAGGACGGTGACACCTACCAGATCGGAGAGATGACCGCCTTTGCTATGGCGACACCCGGCCACACCCCGGCCTGTATGGTGCACGTGATGGGCAACGCGGCCTTTGCCGGCGACACGCTGTTCATGCCCGATGGCGGGTCGGCGCGTGCGGATTTCCCCGGCGGCGATGCGGCGACGCTGTACGATTCCATCCAGAAGGTTCTGTCCCTGCCGGAGGAGATGCGCCTGTTCATGTGCCACGACTACGGCCCGAACGGGCGGGACATCCAGTGGGAAACGACCGTCGGCGATGAAAAGACCCACAACATTCATGTCGGCGGTGGCAAGACGAAGGAAGAGTTCGTGAAGTTCCGCACCGAACGGGATGCGCAGCTCTCCATGCCCAAGCTGATCATTCCGTCGATCCAGGTCAACATGCGTGCCGGCAAGCTGCCGCCTGCCGATGACAGCGGAAAGACCTTCCTGAAAGTACCTTTGAACGAGCTGTAAGGCTGTTCGATACCCGCCGCTTATCGCGGCGGGTATCGGCATTGGGTCTCGTTTATTTCTTCAGTGACGCGATGAATGCATCGACATCGCTGAGGGAGAGATATTCAACTTCTTCCGTGCCGCTGTCGGTGAATTTCCAGACAACAGCCGGTGCGGAGACGTCCCCGTTCGCATCGAAACGCACGTCGCCGGTTGCACCCTGATACTTGACCGTGCCGCCGCCTGCCAGCGTTTCCTTGGCAGCAGTAAAGCCTGCGACATCCGCCGTGATCGGTGTGCCGTTCGGGTCCGTCACCTTGGCGACCGCAGCCGCGATGTCAGCACCGGATGCGTCCTTGCCTGCCGCTTCCATGGCCAGAAGAGCCAGCATCGCGGCGTCAAAGCTGTTCGCGAGGCCGGGACCATTCGGCTCGGACCCGAACTTCTCGACATAGGCGGCCTTGAAGGCATCTGCACTGGCAACACGCGGCGACGCGGTGTCGGTGCCGAGTGCTTTTCCGAGATACTGCAGGCCGACATTGTCCCTGAATTCGTCGGATTTCAGAGAATTTGCCAGGATCATGTCCTGGGTCCCGCCAAGGGACAGCCACTCGCGCACCGCTGAGGTGCCCTCATTCGGGTAAAGCGCAAGATAGAGCGCTTCGGGCTGGCCGCCGATCGCCTCGGTCACCTCGGCGCGGTAGGACGGCTGGGCGTCATTTATGGCGACGGACGAGGTCACCTCGATGCCCGCCGCCGCGAAGTCGGCCGCGATCAGGCGCGCCATGTCCTGGCCCCAGTCGTCGTTCTTGTAGAGGACGGCGATCTTCTTGTAGCCCTTGTCGGAGGCGACTTTCGCGGCCATCGCGGACTGCACCGCCGTGGTTGCAAAGGTCCGGAACCAGAGGCCGTTGGTCTTGCCTTCCTCGGAGAGTTTTGTGAACGCGGTCGAGGAGGAGCAGCAGGACATCTGCATGACGCCGCCAGGGACCGTGACGGAGGTCAGGATGGGCATCGAAACACCCGAAGAGACCGCACCGAGCAGGACATTGACCCCTTCCAGATCGACCAGGGCCTTGGCGGCATCGACGCCGACCTTGGGATCGACCTGTGTGTCGCGCAGAACCATTTCGATCTGGCATCCCGCGGCACCGCCGGCTTCGTTGACCTGATCGACGGCGAATTGTGCCACTTCGGCGATCGGCCGGCCCCAGTCGACCGAGGTCGGCAGTGTCGCGCCGATCTTGGTGGTGCAGTCCTGTGCATGTGCTCCGGTACCCAGAGCCGACACCCCGGCCGCGAAGGCCGCAATCGTAAGTAACGTTCTCATGTGAACCCCTCTGCTTGTGTTTTCTCCCGGCTGCGGCCGGGTTGGGAGACAATCAGCCGCTCGGGGAACAGGCCCTGAGGCCTCCAGAGCAGCATGCCGACAATCACCAGACCGATCAGCACGAACTGGATCGACCCGGTGTAGAGTTGTGCTTCGACAGGCGCGAAGCGGGACAGCGCCCAGCCGGAAAACGTCCAGGCTCCCCAGATCAGAAAAGCGCCGGCGAGCGCCCCTTTCGCGTTTCCGGCACCACCGACAATCAGCATGGCCCAAATCTGGAACGTGAGGATGGGCAGAACATCCTGCGGGCTGACGAACGCATAGAACGTGCCGTAGAGAGCACCCGCGAGGCCGATAATGACGGAGCCTGTGACGAAGGAAATCAGCCGGATCCTGTCGGGCGATTTGCCAAGGGACCTCGCCGCTGTTTCGTCCTCGCGAATGGCACGCAGCAAACGGCCAAACGGCGACACGGTCAGACGTTCGAGGAAAATGTAAACCGCACACAAAATCACCAGAACAGCAATCAGGAAGACCAGATTGTAGGTAAAGCCGTCCCCGAGCATCTGTCTGAAGGGACGCTCGAAACCGCGTATGCCCTGCGCACCCCCGGTGATGCTGGTCGCATTGCGCATCACGTTTTCAAAAGCGACGGCAACACCGAACGTGGCGATCGCAAGATAGTCGTGGCGCAGCCGCAAGGTGAGCCTTCCCACTGCCCACGCCAAAATGCCGGCGGCAGCCATGCCCCCCAGAAGTGCCAACGGGTAGAACAGCTCGAACCCGCCGAGCTGGCTCTCCTGAGGTGCGCCTCCCAGGATCAGCGTTCCGTAGGCCCCGGCCCCGAAAGAGGCGACGACGCCGCCATTAAAAAGGCCGGTATTGCCCCATTGCAGGTTCAGGCCGAGCACGGCGATGCCGAGAATGGCGGCGACGGTCGTGAAGAACACGAGATAGGAGATCACGCCGATCATGCCCGCGCCTCCCCGAAGAGACCGTTCGGCCGGATGAGCAGAACGAGAAGGATCATCAGGAAGGGCACCGACGGGCTGTAGCCGGAGGGCAGAACCACCAGGGCAATGTTGGAGGCAACCCCGACGATGAACCCGCCGAGCACAGCGCCGTAGACGCTGCCGATCCCGCCCACGATCGTTGCGGCGAAAATCGGCAACACGAGGTCACGCCCCATCACGGGCGTGATCTGGTAGCTGAGGCCGTAAAAGACGCCCGCGATCGCGCCCAGCGCTCCGCCCATGATCCAGACAAGCGCGACCATCTTCTTCAAATTGACGCCATGCACCTGGGCAAGGCTCGGGTTTTCGGCGATTGCCCTGAGCGCAAATCCGATCGTGGTGCGCGAGAAGAGAATGTAGAGCGCGAACATGATCACCAGTGCGGCGATCAGCACAAAGACCTGGTCGGGCTTGACCAGCAACAGGGGATCGCGGGACAGCACCATGGCGAAGGCGATGTCGCGGGAATAAAGCTCACTGGAGAGGCCAAAGACGAGCCCGATGACATTGCGAATGACGAGCGACATTCCGAAGGAGGCGAACACCATCGACAGCTCGCCGCCTTTTTGCCGAACCCGGCGGAAGACCAGCTTGTCGATCAGAACCGCGGACAGGCCCGTGACCACCATCGATATCAGGATCGAGAGCGCGAGCGCACCCGTCATGGACAAGGGGCCGATCTTTTCCGCCAGCACGGGCAGCAGGCTTTCGAACAGCTTATCAAACACCAAGGCACAGTAAGCGCCGATGGACAGAAGCTCCGCATGGGAGAAATTGGCGAAACGCAGGATGTGCATCACCATCGTCAATCCAATGGCACCAAGCGACAGAAAGGACCCGACCAGGATGCCGTCGACAAGATGCTGGATCATGCCGCCCCCTTCCGTTCCCCGCCGAGATAGATCCGTCCGAGTGCCGGATCTTCCAGAAGGTCCCGCGCCGGGCCGTCGATCTGGTTCCGGCCTTCGGCCAGAACGTAGCAATGATCGGCGCGTTTGAGCGCCTGTTTCACATTCTGTTCGACCAGGAGCACGGACACACCCTGCCGGGTCAGCTGCCTGACGTGATCGAGCACCTCCTCGGCGGCCTTGGGGGAAAGACCGGCGGAGGGTTCGTCCATGAGGATCAGCCGCGGTTCGACCGCGAGCGCAAGCGCAACGGCCAGAAACTGACGCTGCCCGCCGGAGAGCGATCCGGCCTTCTCGCGCCGCTTTTCGGCAAGGACGGGGAAGCGCTCGAAGAGGTCCTGGGTCCGGTCCGCCGGATTGCGGTGAGACTTCAGCACAAGATCGAGATTTTGCTGGATGGTGAGCGTGCGAAAGACGTTGTCGGTCTGCGGGACGTAGGCAATTCCGGCTTGCGACAGGCGGTCCGGCGCCAGCCCGGTGATTTCCCTGTCCTGGAACAGAACCCGGCCTTCGGTGATCGACAAGAGACCGGCGACGGCCTTGATCAAGGTCGATTTGCCGGCACCGTTCGGACCGATGATCGCTGTCAGCTGGCCGGTCTTCGCCTGCAGTGACACGCCGCGCAGGATCGGAAGATCCGGCCGGTATCCGGCCGTCAGCGTCTCGATCCGGAGCAGGGCGTCAGACATCGACCGGCGCTCCCAGATAGGCCTCGAGCAGGACCGGATTGGACTGGGCCTCAGCGGATGTCCCCTGGAACACGACCTTGCCTTCGGCCATGGCGATTACCGGATCGCAGTGGCGCATCACAAAATCCATGTCATGTTCGATGATGAGGAAGGTCTTGCCGCTTCGGTTCAGCTCCTCAATCGTTTCAATCAGCACTTCGGTCAGGGCCGGATTGACGCCGGCTGCGGGTTCATCCAGCAGGATCAGCGTCGGATCGCCCATGAGAACACGTGCGAGTTCAAGCAGCTTCATCTGACCGCCGGAAATCTTGCCGGCGGGCTGATCGGAAACGGGGCGCAGCGTCAGGAAATCCAGCACCTCGAGCGCGCGGCTGCGGATGGCTTCCTCCTGTTCGCGAATACGCGCTTTGCCGAACACGGCGCCGAGCAGCGTTTCGCCCGTCTGCTGCAGCGGGGCGAGCATGACATTTTCCAGGACACTCATGCGGGCAAAGGGCCGCGGGATCTGAAAGGTCCGGCCGAGCCCGAGCGCAAAGCGCTGATCCGGTGGAAGCCGGGACAGATCCGTTCCGGTCAGGCTGACGGATCCTGATGTCGGTGCCAGCTCGCCCGCAATCACGTTGAAGAGTGTCGATTTCCCGGCACCATTCGGGCCGATCAGCCCGGTGATCGATCCTTCCCGGATCTCCAGAGTGACATCATCGACCGCCTTGAAGTCCCCGAAGGACCGGCTGACACCACTGAGCCTGAGGATCGCGTCATCCATTGGATGCCCCCAATACCGCGTCGTCCGGCCGTGTGTTCAAATTGTACTTCATGATCCGTCCATGACGGCCATTCCTGTCGCGCTCCAAGGCAAAAACCGGGCCGGTGGGACCCGGTGCCGCGTCGAGACAATCCGAAATGCGCGCGAGATCCTGCTCATCAAGCCTGAACCGGAACACCTCCAGCGTCTTGGGCAGATGCCGCGCGTAGCGCGCGCCGACGATTGCTGCCGCGACCTGGGGCTGCTGAAGAACCCATCGTGTGGCAACGGAACTCAGCGACACGCCGTGCCTGTCGCCAATCTCCTTCAGGAGTTGCAGCAAGGCTTGAAACGACGACCAGGGCCCGCACTCGTCAATGATCAGCCGATACTTCACCAGAGATCTGTTTTCAAACGCGAAGCCGGGGTCGGGCTGCCCAAGCCAGGCGTCCGTCAGGAACCCGCCTGCCAGGGTACCGTAGCACAGAAGACTGACGTTGTTCTCGCCCGACCAGGGCACAAGCGTCTTTGCCGGCCGGCGGTCGAGCAGCGAATATTGCACCTGGGTCGATACGAGATTGATGCCGCCGTCCAGAAAGGGCGCCGTTTCCGCAACATCCCAGTTTGTGACGCCCAGATGCGCGATCTTGCCTTTTTCCTGGCAGCGCTTGAGGACCTCCATCGCGCGCACGGGGCTGCCGATGGACGTGTCCCACCAGTAGAACTGCACCAGGTGCAGACGCTCGATCCCGAGCCTGTTCAGCGACCGGTCAACAATCGCTTCGACATCCGCATCGGAAAGCATTTCCAGACGTTCGAGATCGGGCACGAGTTTCGTATGGACCTGCACCCTTTCGGCAACCTCGGACCCGCGGCGTTTGCGCAGATCGGCAATGAAGGCTCCGATCATATCCTCGACACCGGTGTAGATGTCGGCGCAATCGAACGCGGTGATACCGGCATCGACAAACGCTTCCATATCGGAAATGGCCGCCTGCCGCTCAACCGGCCCGTGGTCACCGGCGAGCTGCCAGCCTCCCTTGATGACGCGGGAGATGTCGTAACCCGGCCGGAGCGCTGCCGTTTCCACGCTCATTCGACCTGTTCCTTTTGCCAGTAGGGCGTGCTGCGCGTCTCGGGCAGGCCGGTTGTTTCCGAGTGCGAAAACCAGCGTTTTCCGGTCCGCGTGATGCGGAAGCGTCCGCCGCAATGCGGGTCGGCACAGGCAACCTCGGCGTCGGTCGACATCCAGTCGTTGGGGTGCGTGTCGCGCTGTTTGGCCGGCAGCAGCGGCAGAACCGCCGCAAGCGCATACATGGAGACACGCTGACACTTGTCGAACACGAGCGCCTCGCCCTCAACCGAGAAACTCTCGCCTTCGATGTGCCGGCAAACCGGTGTCCGGCCGTCGAGGACCGTTTCGACCTTCAGGTCATAAAGCCAGAATCCGTCTTCCCGCTCGGACATCATGCCATCCAGATATGCGTTCGTCTCGCCAGGCACCGCATTCCATTTTTTTAGTTTGGCGCCTTGCGTGTGATCTGTGATATTTTATACCATGTCACAAAATGAGGTTGTCAAGGAAAGAAACCCGGCACGGGTCCGTGGGGCGGAGATGAGTGCGCCGAAAATCGCAAGGATAGACCAGTCGAAACTCCGAGAGAGCGCCTATGACGCCCTGCGCGAAGCCTTCACGCGCGGCGCGTTTGCGCCCGGCGAGACGGTCAGTCTGCGAACGCTTGCGGACCAGCTGGGAACGTCCATGACACCGGTGCGCGAAGCTGTCCGGCGGCTGGTCGCCGAAGGCGCCCTGGTTGACACGCCCAGCCGGACGCTCGAGGTTCCGCCGTTCGACCCGGAGCGCATGCGCGAACTGAAATCCGCTCGTCTCGCCCTTGAGGCGCTCTTGCTGGAAGAGGCCATGGATCATCTGGATAAAAGCGGAATTGATGCACTGGAAGGCATCATCACCGCACCGCGCTCAGACAGTGGCATGCCGGATCTCAAGCAGAATTACGACTTCCACTTCACGCTTTATGGTTACGCGCGCTCACGGGTGATCCTGCCGCTTGTCGAGGCGCTCTGGCTTCAATACGGAGCTTTCCTGAACCTTGTGGTGCAGGAGCGCGCCGCGAACGAGATTCCGGAACATATCCATCACGAAGAGATCATCGCGGCCTTGAGAAAATCCGACCGGAAGACTGCGCAACGGGCGCTTGCGCTGGATATCGAGCGCAGTTTCAAACTGTTGCTGCCGGAAAGCTGAAGGACAGACATGACAGCCGTACCGCCACGCCAGACGCTCGTAGACGGATTGGAGATCAGCCGCATCCTGACAGGTCTCTGGCAGGTGGCGGATATCGAGAAGGACGGGACAACCCTCGACCCGGAAAAGGCCGCAGACGATCTCGACACTTATTTTGCCGCCGGCTTTTCCACCTTCGACATGGCCGACCATTACGGCAGCGCCGAAATCATTTCTGGCCGTCTTCTGGCAAGACACCGCGCGGGGACACGCCCGCAGGTCTTCACCAAGTGGTGCCCGGAACCCGGACCGATGACCGCGGATGTCGTCCGCCGGGGTGTCCAGGAGCGGCTCGACAGGCTTCAAACGGACTGCATCGATCTGCTCCAATTCCACTGGTGGAGCTTTGAACACCCCGCCTGGCTGGATGCCTTGCACGAAATGGCGCGCCTGCAACAGGAAGGGCTGATCAAGGCGCTGGGTGTGACCAATTTCGATGCCGCACATTTGCGGCTGGCCCTGTCGGACGGAATCCCGCTGGTCACCAACCAGGTGTCTTTCTCCATGATCGACCGGCGCGCGCGCGGGTCCCTGTCGCAGCTTTGTGCCGAGCGGGGTGTCCGGCTACTCGGGTATGGTACCCTGTGCGGCGGTTTTCTGTCGGATCGCTGGCTCGGCAAGCCCGAACCGGAGACCATCACCGACTGGTCGAAGATGAAGTACAAGCGCTTCATCGATGCCGCCGGTGGCTGGCACGGGTTTCAGGGCATCCTCGCCGCCGCAAGCGAGGTTGCACGAAAGCATGGCGTCTCGATTGCGAATGTGGCGACGCGCTGGGTTCTGGAACAGGACGCTGTCGCCGGGATCATCGTCGGTGCCCGGATCGGCGAAACAGAGCATATCGCCGACAACCGGAAACTCTTCTCCTTCGCGCTGGACCAGGAGGACCGGGACCGGCTCGAAAACGCCTTTGCTAAAACGGAAGACGTGCCGGGAGACTGTGGCGACGAATATCGCAAGCCACCGTTTCTGACCGCGTCCGGCGACCTGAGCCATCATCTTGCCGAAATGCCGCTTGCCCACAAGGCCGTTGCCGCCTCTCATCGCGCGGACGCAACGAAAGTGCTCACCGGCTCCGACTGGGAGGAAATCGCCGGCTATTGCCGCGCTCAGAAGATCGGCAACAGGATCCTCGTTTCCGGCACAACGGCTGTCGCCGGAGCTGCCAGGGCCGTTGCTCCCGGTGATGCCGGTGCGCAGACGACCTACATTCTCGACAAGATCCTGGCGGCCCTGACCGCATTGGGTGCCAGCGCCAAGGACGTTGTGCGAACGCGGATCTATATCGTCGATGAGGAAGATGTGCTCGAGATCTCGAAGGCACACGGGCGGATCTTTTCGGAGATCAAACCCGCGAACACGCTGGTTGTCGTCGCGGGACTGATTGGCGATCACAAGGTGGAAATCGAAGCCGAAGCGCTTCTGGCTGACGGCTGAAAATCCGCCCGGCAGCGCGCGGTACGTCCTTCCTCATGCAAGCGGTGCAGCCCCTGCCAGACGCCCCAGCACAACCGCACTCAACAAACCGTTGCCCGACAGGTAACCGCTGTCGGACGTGCCCGACACGCCGCAGGCAGCACCTCCGCAGGCATATAGATTGGCAAAACCCGTACCGTCCTTGCGCATGACGCGCGCCTGTTCGCCAGTACGCAGACCGCCCTGCGTATGAAACAGCGCTCCCGTGACCCGCACGCCGCAATAGGGCGCTTCCAGCCCGCGGGTGCCGAAGGTCCGGCCGAACCTGTCCGAACCACCTGACGGCAGCGCGCCAATGGTCTCAACAAAGGCATCGACGGGAAGACCGAGTTCCGTTGCAAGATCCTCAAGCGTCGCGCCCGTCTTGACCGCCCCGGCGGCTTCCGCCTGCTTGAAGTCCTCGAACTGGCGCGCCACGCCGGCAATGCGGCTGTCGAAAATCGCAAAGGCGTCCCCCCCGGGCTGAGCCAGGACAGCCCGAGCGGCTTCCGAATAGCCTTGCGCCTCGTTCCAGAACCGGACCCCGTCCCGGTTCACCTGCACGCCGCCCTCTGTGATCACGGCCCAGGTGATCAGAATTCCGTGCGGATGGGCAACGTTTCCATGGCCCTGATAAGACCCGAGATGAACCAGGTCCGCACCGAGCGCGTCGCCCCACAAGACGGCTTCGCCGCGGTTGCCGTCGTGACCGAACCAGAGCCCGTTTCCGATTTCAGGAAGATGTTTGCCAACAAGTGCCCGATTGCCGCCAAAGCCGTTGCAGGCCAGAATAAGCTTCCGGCAGCCAATCGTTTCAGCACCGCCATCCGGACTTGCCACCTCAACACCGGCAATGCGCGCGCCCACATGAAAAAGGCGCGTCGCGCGCCTTTCGCAGATGATGTCGATGTCCTGCCGTTCGCAGGTTGCCCGAAGCGTGTCGATCAATTCGGCTCCCGAGCGTGTCGGCAGGCCGTGCATGCGCCGCCGGCTGTGACCGGGATAGTCGAAATTGGTGATGACAGAGAACGGCAAGCCGTGGGTGTCGGTGAGCCAGTCGATCACGGCAGCGGAGTTGTCCGCCAGCCGGTTCACCAGCGCCTGCTCGTTCTCGTTGCCGGCCTTTGACTGAATATCCGCTGCGAATTGCGCGGCATCGTCCTCAATCCCCGCTTGAGCCTGCGCCTTCGTCCCGGCGGCCGGTACCAGGCCTGCGGAAAGGGCGGTCGATCCTTTTGGCACAGGGTCGGCCTCGATCACCAGGACGGATTGTCCGGCTTCCCGGGCCGCAAGCGCTGCAACAAGCCCTGCGGCACCGGCCCCGACAATCAGGGTTTCGCAGTCCAGGTCAAACGTTCCGGGCGGCGATGCGACCTCAGCTTTCGTCCCGGTCATAGGACGCCCCTCTTGCCAGCATTTCTGCTGTCCCGATCACACCATTGAGACCGTCGAAATCATACATCCTGCCGGCAAAGGGCCTGTTGCTGCCGTGTTCGCGGAGGCTCTGGTAGTATTCACCCGCCGTGCGTGCGATGGCGCGCACGATCCCGCCGGGGAAAATCACGATGGCGTAGCCCTGTTCTTCAAGATCATCCGCGCCGGTGATCGGTGTTGCCCCGCCTTCCACCATGTTGGCCAGAAGCGGAACCCGGCCTTCAAAGTGCCGCGCGATGCCGGTCAGCTGTTCGCGGGATTGCGGCGCCTCGACAAACAGAACATCGGCTCCGGCTTCCAGATAGGTTTCGGCCCGGTCGACAGCCGCCGAATATCCCTCAACGGCAATGGCATCGGTCCGCGCGATGATCAGTGTTTCCTCGGATCGGCGCGCGTCGGCCATCGCCTTCACCTTGCCAGCCATCTCCGCGGCCGGAATGAGGGATTTGTCCGACAGGTGGCCGCACCGCTTCGGGTAGGTCTGGTCCTCGACCTGGAGAGCCGACGCGCCCGCCCTCTCATAGAGACCCATCGTGCGCTGTGCGTTGAGCGCGTTGCCGAAACCCGTATCCGCATCGATGATGACAGGCAGGTCGGTCCGATCCGCGATCAGGCCCATGGTTTCGGTCATCTCGGTCACGGAGGTCAGCCCGATGTCAGGGCGGCCGAGGCGCGTATAGGCAACCGCAGCCCCACTGAGATAGAGCGCCTCGAAACCCGCCGAAGCCGCGATTGCCGCCGTCAGTCCGTCATAGACACCGGGTGCGACAAGGATCTCTTTTTGTTGGAGACGGGTCTTCAGGCTCATGAACTTTTCTCCAGCCAGGCCAAGACATCTGCACATGTCATTTGGGCAGTTACCGTTCCGAGCGACAGCAGCGTCGCCTCATGCACCGCGCTGTCGAAGGCCGCGCAGCCATCTGTGAGCAGGACCGTGTCGATGCTGCGCAGATGCGCGTCCCGGAGAGTTGAGGCCACGCCGCCATTGGTCACGATGCCGCCGACAATCAGATTGTCGATGCCGGCAGCGCGCATGATGTATTCCAGCCGGGTCTGGTAGAAGGCGGAGTAGGCCACTTTCTCGACAACGAAATCCGCCGGATAAAGCGTATCGACAAGCGTGTTGCCGAAGCTGCCCGGCGCGAAGTCGCCCTTACCCAGGAAGGGCCTCAGCTTCTTCAGGTGCGGCGCAATCAAGGGCTCGCCATTTGCGTCCGGCACCAGCGTGAACTGGGCCGAGATATAGTGCCCGCCGCGCTGTCTCAAGGCATCGACCAGCGGCTTGATGCGCTCAGGCAACACGGCAATGCTGTCGGCCCGCTGTCCGGCGCGGCCATAGGCGCCCTCCGGATGGATGAAGTCATTTTGCAGATCGATCGTCAGAAGGGCCGTTCTGGACAGGTCCCATTGGCTTGGTTCGCTCATGAAAGACCCTCCGAAGGTTCGATGATGCTGTTGCCGAAGGCGTCGACCCTTGCCTGAAGGTCCGGTTCCACGAGCACGGTCGTGTCCGGCTGTTCCAGGATGGCCGGACCCTTGACCACGGTTCCGACGGGAAGCGCCAGCCGGTCGAAAATCCGTGTCTCGTGCCATTCATTGCCGAAATGCACCTTGCGCTGCGCCTTCGGTTCAGGCGCTTCGGTTTCCACCGGCGCAAGCGCGCGCAGATCAAATTTCGGACGCAGCCCGGTCACCGAACTTCGCAAATTCAGTATCCGCCTGACACCACCTTTCAGAAGCCGGCCGAAGGTCGCCTGATAGGCAGCGTCGAATGCATCCTCGATGTCTGCGCGCGTCGGGGCCGTTACCTTGCCGTTTCCGGTGGCAACGCTGAGCGGGACAGAAACGGTATGGGTCTGGCCGACATAGGCCATGTCGAGTTCGAATGTCAGCCTGCGCGCTTCGAATCGCGTCCTGGCGGCGTCCAGCAGGGACATGCCCTGGTCGACATGCGACTGCATGAAGACACCCAGCGCGGTTTCATCGAGCGTATCCACCAGCTTGTTGATCGTCTGCACGAAGTCCTGGCGCATGTCGGCGATGACGCACCCCATGGCCGAAGTCACGCCCGGATAGCGCGGGACAATCGCCCGGGCAATGCCGACTTCACGCAACATCGCACCGGCATGCAGGGCACCGCCGCCGCCAAAGGGCATGAACGCGAAGTGCTTCGGGTCAAAGCCGCGTTCGATGCTTACCAGGCGGATCGCTCCGGCCATCCTGGAATTTGCGACCCGGAGGATCGCCTCGGCGGCCTGGACCGTGTCCAGCGAAAGCGGTTCTCCGACGTGCCTGTCTATGGCGGCGGATGCCGCCTCGACATCGAGCCGGGTCAGCTTTCCGCCAATCGGGTTGTCCGGGTCGATCCGGCCAAGGACAACATTGGCATCTGTCACCGTCGGACGGGTGTTGCCGAGGCCGTAGGCCACCGGGCCAGGGTCCGAACCGGCGCTTTCCGGACCGATGTTGAGCAACCCGCCCTTGTCGACCCAGGCGATCGATCCGCCGCCCGCGCCGATGGTGGTGATCTCGATCATCGGCGTGCGCACCACCATGCCGAAATCGATCGAGGTCTGCGGCGACAGCATCGAATGTCCGTCGGAAATCAGCGACACGTCAAAACTGGTGCCGCCCATGTCACCCGTGATCACGTTCTGAAAACCGGCAGATGAGGCAATATACCCTGCGGCGATCACGCCGGCGGCCGGGCCGGACAGGGCCGTGCGCACCGGCAGCCGGCAGGCCGTATCGACCGCCATAACGCCGCCATTGGACTGCACGATCATGAATTCGCCGTCGAAACCGTCCGTTTTCAGCGCGGTCTCCAGCCGGTTCAGGTAACCGGACACTTCGGGCTGCAGATAGGCATTCAGCGCCGTTGTCGAGAAGCGTTCGAATTCGCGGATTTCGGGCAGGATCTCCGACGATGCCGACACATGCGGGTTCGGCCAGATCCCGCGCACGGCCTGTACGGCTGCCTTTTCGTTGTCGGCATTGGCATAGGCGTTGGCAAAGAGGATTGCCACGGCTTCGCAGCCCTGTTCCCGCAATTGCCGCGCGGCGTCCCTGACGGCGTCGAGATCCACCGGTGTGCGGATCGATCCGTCCGCGAGGGTGCGCTCGGGAACCTCCAGCCGGTCCCGCCGGTCGACAACCGGCTCGAAATCCCCGCGCAGGCCCCAGGTGCGCGGCCTGTCCCGGCGGCGCATTTCCAATACGTCCCGCAGGCCCTGCGTGCAGATGACACCGGTTTTTGCGCCCTTGCGCTCCAGCAGGGCATTCGTGCCGGCCGTGGTTCCGTGGATCACGACGGAGATTTCCGACAGATCGGACACCCGCTGCGATATCCCATCCAGGAAGCCGCCCGACTGGTCCGGGCGGGTTGTGGGCACCTTTGCCACTTCCGCGGTTCCGTCTTCTTCATTCAGAACGAACACGTCCGTGAAGGTGCCGCCGACATCCACCCCGATCATGCGCCCGCTCATTGGGATACCTCCCGCCAGCTCGTGCCGTAGACCCGGTCGGCGCTGCCAGCGTCCATCATGCCTCTTGCCACATCGCGGGCAACGTCTGCCGGCGCGCGGTCCCCGGCCTTGCCGTAGCCGCCACCGCCGGGTGTTTCCAGACGGACGGCCTGTCCCTGGCGCAGCCTGATGCCGCGCATCTTCGAGGCCAGCGGCGGTGTTTCCCAGCCGTCATCCTGTTCGAATGTAAAGCGGTTCATGGCACCATCGCCGCCGTCGGCGATCCCCTTGGGAGCGAACCGGCCACGCTCTCCAAACAGGAACGCCTCTGCCCCGTTTTCTTCCAGGACCTCGATCTCGTAGACCGCACCGAGTCCGCCACGGTGCTGACCCGCGCCGGCGCTGTCCGGGCGCAGGGCCCAGGTGCGGAACATGACCGGGTACGCAGCCTCCAGGATTTCCATCGGCGGGATTGTCGCGGTCGAAATCGGTGCGTTGCCGTGATTGAGACCGTCGCTCTCCGGCGAGCCGCCATGACCGCCGCCGTAAAAACTGAACATGACCCACGGCTTGCCGTTGCTTCGCTTGCCCGCAATCGACAGGGCGTTGATCGTGCCATAGGCATTGGCGACGACCCGGTCCGGCGCTGCCTTGGCAAAGGCGGAGAAGATCACGTCGATCATGCGCAGGATCGTTTCCGTGTAACCGCCCGTCGGACTTGGAAACTCCGCGGACAGCAACGACCCTTCCGGAACGTTCACCTCTATCGGGCGCATCACGCCGGCATTTGCCGGAAGGGCCGGGAAAATATGCTTGATCGCGACATAGGCGGTGGCGACCGTCGTCGGCAGCGCGATGTTCACCGGTCCGGCACATTGCGGCGCGGAGCCCGCAAAATCGAGCGTCATCCGATCGCCGCTGATTTCCAGTGCAACACGGATTGCAAGAGGCTCGTCGGTGATGCCGTCATTGTCGAGAAAGTCTTCCGCCTCCCAGCGGCCGTCCGGCAGGTCCCGAAGCTCCGATCGCATCAGAGCCTCTGCGCGGTGACCAAGCGCGTCGAGCGCTGCGGAAACCGTTTCCGCACCGTATTCGTCGAGCAATTCGTCCATGCGCCTGACACCAAGGTCGAGCGCTCCGAGCTGGCCATTGAGGTCGCCCATTGCCGACTGCGGCAGCCGGGTGTTGCGGAGCAGGATGTCGATGATGTCCTGATTGATTTCCCCGGCCCGGGCAAGACGCACGGGCGGCAGCACGAAGGCTTCCTGGAAAACTTCCGTTGCCGCCGGGTTGTAGTTGCCCGGAACCGCGCCACCGACATCGTGCCAGTGTCCGACGGATGCGAGATAGCAGAACAGTTCGCCGTCGCGGAAGTAAGGCCTTACAAGACGCATGTCGGACAGATGCGTGCCGCCGATATGGGCATCGTTGAAAATGAAGATGTCGCCGTCCTGCAGGTCGCCGTCGGCGGCGGCCTTTTCGATGACAGCCTTGACGGCAAAGGACATCACTCCGACGAAGATCGGCAATCCGGACTTGCCCTGAACCAGCGTGTCGCCGGTCGCAGCACTGTAGAGCCCGTGGCTCGCATCGTGGGCCTCGGCGATGATCGGGTTGAAGGCGGCCCGGAACAGCGTTGCGTCCATCTCGTCGGCAATCTGCTCCATGCGGCCGGACAGGACCGACAATGTAATGGCATCGATCTCGCTCATGCTTGCGCCCTCACCTCCGCAATATCATTCCAAACGTCCTGCCGCGTGATCCTGCCCGCCTCGATTTCAAACCGGTCTATGAAGCGAATATCCTGGAAAGCGGTTCCGTCGGGCCATTCGCCGGACAACGTGCCCCGGCAGTACACGATCGCCGCGCTTTCCGGGCCCTGCAGGGCGTCAAATCCGTCATAGGTCTTCCTGACGAAGCGATAGCGCGGCCTGGCCCAGTCCAGCAGTTCCGTCAGGGTTGTCATGGGTTCCGTTCCCGGGAAGCGCATCGAGAATCCGGTTGCCAGCATCGCTTCCGCCTTGTCGATTTCACGGGCTTCCATGGCAGACAGGAACCGGCGGACGATATCGACGGGATCCGGCAAAGCAGGCGCTCCGCTGCGATGCCTGCCGCCACGGGAGTAGTTGTCGCTTTCCATCTCATGGACCATGACCGTGATGGCATCGGGCGCGGCGGGCACGACCAATCTGACAGCATCCGTCAACGCCTGGTGCAGTCGGCGTTTTTCGTCAACGCCGTAGCCTTTCAAGAGATGCAGTTCAACAATTGGCACGCCGCCGTCCTCCCAAGATTTGTATTTTTTATAATACTAATTTGTATATGTTGTTAAGACAGAAAAAGACAAATCAATCGTACCGAAGCTTGATCTTTTTAAAACCGGCGATAACATTATGCGAGGATCAGGGAGGAAATTCCGTCGTGAACAAGCCTGCAAAATCGCTGCTTCCGGAAGGGGCCAAGGCACGGCAGGTCTATCTGTCCCTCCGCGATCAGATTGCGGACGGACGGCTGGAGGACGGCAAGAACCTTCCTCCGGAACAAAAGCTTGCCGAACTCTTCGGCGTGTCCCGCGTCACGATACGCAAGGCGCTGGATTCCCTTTCCGAAGCCGGGCTGATCGTCCGGCGTGCCGGCAGCGGCACGACCGTTCGCACCTCCGGCCAGCGGGAAAAGCCGATGGCGATGAACCTCGCCACGCTGATGCCCCAGCTGGTGGAAATGGGCCAGACCACGACCGCGCGCCTGCTGTCCTTCTCCTATGGACCCGCGCCGGAATTCGTTGCCAGTGCGCTCAGGCTCGAAGCGAAGGAGCAGGTGCAGATCGCAACGCGCGTACGCAGCACCGAAGACACGCCGTTTTCGCATCTGACGACCTACGTTCCCGCCACGATTGCCGCCAATTATTCGGAAAACGATCTGGCGACCACGCCCCTTTTCAAACTGCTGGAGCTGAGCGGGGTCCAGATCAAGGACGCGCACCAATCCGTCTCGGCGACGCTCGCCGGCCCGGATGTCGCCGAAGCGCTTGGAATTGCCGTCGGCTCGCCCCTGCTGTCGCTGCGCCGCGTGGTCCGGGACGTCAATGGCAATGGCGTCGAATATCTTTCGGGGCTCTACCGGCCCGACATGTTCCGGCTCGAAATGCCACTCACGAGGGTCGGCGATGGCAATACGCGCCATTGGGAACCCGCGATTGGAAAACCGCCGGGTGAGAACGCATGACGGCACCGCGCACACTTTTGGACAGGCTCTGGTCTGCGCATGAAATCGTGTTGCGCGAAGACGGTTCCTCCCTGTTGTGGGTCGACAGGCACCTCGTTCACGAAGGCTCGCATCATGCCTTCGCGAAACTGGCCGAGCGCGGCGCAGTGGTCGCGGAGCCGGGGCTGACCTTCGCGGTCGTCGATCACTATGCCCCCACGCGGACGCGCGACGCCGATCTTGCGCCCCAGATCGCCTACATGATCGAAACCTTGCGGAACAACGCGGCGAAGCACGGCTTGAAGCTGTTTGACCTGCACGACCCCGAACAGGGCATCGTCCATGTTGTCGGGCCGGAGCAGGGACTGACCCTTCCCGGCCTTCTGATCAATTGCGGTGACAGCCATACCTCCACCCACGGGGCCTTCGGTGCGCTCGCCTTCGGCATCGGCGCAACGGAAGTTGCCCATGTGCTGGCGACCCAGACGGTCTGGCAGAAAAAACCCGCTGCCATGCGTATCCGGGTAGAGGGGGACCTCGGCCCCGGCGTCAGCGCGAAGGACATCGCGCTCAACTGGATCGCACGGCTCGGCGCCGACGGAGCCCAAGGACATGCGATCGAATATGCCGGCAGCGCCGTACGCGGCCTGTCGATGGACGGCCGGATGACCCTTTGCAATCTGTCGATCGAGGGCGGCGCCCGCTTCGGCATGATTGCCCCGGATGCAACAACGGTTGCTTACGTCAAGGGACGCTCGCATGCGCCGCAAGGGTCCGCATGGGACGCCGCCGTTGAAGACTGGTCGAAACTGGCATCGGATGACGGCGCACGGTTTGACCGGGACATCCACCTTGAGGGAAGCGAGATTGCGCCGACCGTCACCTGGGGGACCAGCCCGGAACACGCCATCCCGGTGACAGCCACCATTCCCGATCCGGAAACCCTCGCCAATGGCAAGGCGCAGGCCGTGCGCGATGCGCTGGATTACATGGGACTTCCGGCGGGACGCCCGATCGAAGGCACGCCGGTTGACCAGGTCTTCATCGGCTCGTGCACGAACGGACGGATCGAGGATCTTCGTTTTGCTGCTGCCGTCCTGTCGGGGCGCAAGGCCAAGGTATCCGGTCTGGTTTCGCCCGGATCCGCGCTCGTGAAGGCGCAGGCGGAGCAGGAAGGTCTGGACCGCATCTTCATCGATGCCGGGCTCGAATGGGCGGCGTCCGGCTGTTCCATGTGTGTCGGCATGAATGGCGATCTCGTGGCGCCGGGCAAGCGCTGCGCCTCCTCGACAAACCGGAACTTCCGCGGACGGCAGGGCCCGGGCGCGCTGACCCACCTGATGTCGCCCGCCATGGTGGCCGCCGCGGCGGTGACCGGCACGATCACGGACGTGCGTCCTCTCCTGAAGGGACGCGCGGTATGAGCGGCTGGACCAAGCACAGCGGACAGGCCGTCGCCCTGCCGTATCACAACATCGATACGGATCAGCTGATCCCGTCCCGGTTCATGTCGACACCACGTAGCGAAGGATATGGCCGGTTTCTGCTGCACGACCTGCGCAGGGACGACAAGGGCAGCGAACATCCGCAGTTCCCGCTGAACCGGCACAAGGACACATCGATTGTCATTGCCGGACGCAATTTCGGCAGCGGATCGTCGCGCGAAGCGGCGGTCTACGCGCTCGTCGATGCAGGTGTGCGGGCCGTGTTCGCACCGAGCTTCGGAGACATCTTTGCGGGCAACGCCGTCAATAACGGGCTTCTGCCTGCACGGATCGCGGAAGACGATTTCGAACTGCTGCTGCGCGCGCTGGAAGACAGGTCCAGGCCCGCGCATGTGTGCCTGGACGCCGGTCATCTCAGCATCGACGACCGGACGACCCGCTTTCACATCGATCCGGGCTGGCGCACCAAGCTGATCAAGGGCTGGGACGATATCGACCTGACGCTGCAGCATTCAGAGGCCATCGGGCACCACAAACAAAAGCTGGACAGCACCGCACCATGGGTCCGGCCAGAAACGGGACCAACCGGCTCTTGAACCGCAAGAGCGCAATGCATCAGGGCACAGCCTGAACAACCAGAGGAAAAAGGCAAAAGCCATCCTGAGAAGTGGAGAGAGAATATGATGAGGATGATATTCGCCGGCCTTGTTGCCGGATCGGCGCTGATGGCAGCGTCCGCACAGGCGGAAGACAAGATCACTGCCGTCCACGCGTTTCCCGAAACGCTGATCTACACCAAGAGCTTCCTGTCCTTCGTCGACAAGGTGAACGAGGCCGGCAAGGGCGTCGTGCAGATCGAGGTGCGCGGCGGACCGGAAGCCATCGGCATGTTCCAGCAGCCGGATGCGGTCCGCGACGGCATTGTCGACATGGTCTATACGCCGGGCTCCTTCTATGGCGGCGCGCTTCCGGAAAAGGACGCGATGGTTGCCTCCAACCTCACCGCTGTCGAAACCCGGCAGAACGGCGGCACGGACCTGATCGACAAAATCCATCAGGAAAAGATGGGCCTGAAATATCTCGGCTGGTTCGACAGCGGCGTCTGTTACAATCTGTGGACCCGCAACGCGCCGACCTTCGATGCGGACGGCAACCTGGAAGTCGAAGGCCTGAAGCTGCGCGGCAACAATGTCTACAACGCCTTCTTCACCAACTATCTCGGTGCACAGGTGATCGACCTGCCGACCGGTGAGGTCTATTCCGCGCTTCAGCGCGGTGTTGTCGATGCGACCGGCTGGACGCAGATCGGCCTGATCGACCTGAAATGGAACGAATTCCTGAACTACCGGATCGAGCCTTGCTTCTTCTCCACGGACCTTGGCGTGATCGTCAACCTTGAAAAGTGGGACTCGCTGTCGGACGAATCCAAGAAGATCCTGCAGGACGTTGCCATCCAGCATGAAAAGGACAGCGTTGAAGCCCTGCGCGCCAAGCGCGACGAGGATTTCGCCGCCCTGGAAGCTGCCGGCATGACGGTGGTCTCGCTGGAAGGCGAGGCAAAGGCCAACTACCTGGCCGCCGCGCGCGAGAAAACCTGGGAGCGCATGAAGGGCCTGATGGCGGAACAGCCGGGCGGGACCGGCAACTACGACACGCTGATCGAACTCTTCTACGATCTCGATTCAGCAAAATAAGGAAAAGACAGGCCCGCCCTCCGGCGGGCCTGATCACGACTGACCCCGGGGCTGATGCATGAAAGCTGTTTCCAGGACTTACCGGCACGTGATTGACGCCATGGCCGTGATTGCAGGCGCAACGCTGGTGTGGCTGATGGTGTCCGTCGTCATCTCGGTTCTGATGCGGAACCTCGGGCTGCAACCCTTTGCCTGGCTGTTCACCTCCTCCGAGTACGGGCTCCTTTACATGACCATGCTGGGGGCTCCCTGGCTGGTGCGCGAGAAAGGCCATGTGCATATCGAACTGGTCACGTCCGCCCTGCCGGAAGGTCCCCGCCATGTGGTCAGCCGCCTCGTCGCGCTGGCCTGCGTGCTCGTCTGCGTCATCCTCGCCTGGAAAGGCCTGGAACTGTTTTTGAAGAACATCGAGCGCGGTGACTACGACACCCGCGCCTATTACTACCCGCGCTGGCTGCTGACGGTCACCTTTCCGCTCAGCTTCGGCCTGATGGCGGTCGAGTTCATGCGCTTCGTTGTCGGCTCGGAGCTGATGCATACCGGTGAAGCGGGGATACACGAATAATGGAATGGTACGAGGCTCTCGCCCTCCTGCTGGGTGTCATCGTTTTTCTGATGGCGATGGGCATGCCGGTCGCCCTCGCATTTCTGGCCGCCAACATCGTCGGGGCCTGGGTGTTCATGGGCGGTGAGCGCGGGATCGGCCAGTTGCTGAACAACGGCCTCGGATCGCTGACCAAGTTCGCGCTCGTACCGATCCCCCTCTTCCTGCTGATGGGCGAGATCTTCTTTCATACCGGGCTGGGCGGGCGCATGTTCAACGCCATCGACAAGCTGCTCGGACGGCTGTCGGGACGGTTGAGCTACGTCACCGTTCTCGGCGGCACCGCCTTTTCAACGCTCTCCGGCTCGTCAATGGGCTCCACGGCTCTGCTCGGGTCGCTGATGGTCCCGGAAATGAGCCAGCGCGGCTACAAATCGCATATGAGCATCGGCCCGATCCTTGGAACCGGCGGCCTTGCGATCATCATTCCGCCCTCGGCCCTTGCGGTTCTGCTCGCCACGCTCGCGCAGATCGATGTCGGTGCCCTGCTCATTGCCGGGGTCATCCCCGGACTGATCCTCGCCGGATTCTATATCGGCACAATCTGGCTGCAGACGAAAATCGACCCGACCGCGGCACCCGCCTATGATGTCGAACCGATGTCCTTTGCGAGCAAGATCGGACTGCTTCTGCGTGAAGTCGTCCCGATGGTCGGCGTCATGGTCGTGATCATCATCTTGATGATCAACGGCTTCGTGACGCCGTCTGAAGCGGCCGCTTTCGGCGCGCTCGGTGTGCTGATCCTTGCGGCGGTGTTCCGGTGCCTGACGTGGGAGGCGATGCGCAAATCCGTGACAGGTGCGCTCAAGGTGACGCTGATGGCGTATCTGATCGTGTTCGGATCGGCGACCTTCAGCCAGTTGCTGGCGTTTTCAGGGGCATCGCGCGGCCTTGTCAACTGGGCCATCTCGTTCGAACTGGCCCCGATTGCCATGCTGCTGGTGATGTTTGCCGTGCTCTTGCTTCTCGGCATGTTCATGGAACAGATTTCCATGATGCTCCTGACCGTGCCGATCTTCTTTCCACTGGCGATGAATCTCGGCTACGACCCGATCTGGTTCGGGCTGATCATGCTGCTCGCGCTGGAAATCAGCTTCACGACGCCGCCCTTCGGGCTGCTGCTGTTTGTGATGAAGGGCGTCGCCCCACCCGGGACGACCATGCGCGCGATCTATACGTCCGCTTTCCCGTTTATCGGCTGTTCACTCCTGCTCGTCGCGCTTCTGGTCCTGTTCCCGCAAATCGCCCTGTGGCTGCCGGGGCTTTAAGCCAAACACACGCATCGGCCGGAGTCGCATTCGGTCAACCGGGGCCAAAAAAATGGGGCGGGAAATCCCGCCCCATCTCATTCAAACCTGTCAGGCTCAGGCGAAGGACCAGCGCTCCATCCAGCGCTCACCGTCCATGTCCCAGTTGGAGGCCATGCTGTCGCTGACAACGATATCGTTCGACGTTGCAAAGACGTAGTTCGCGAACATCGGAACGATCACGCCGCCGTCCTCGTTCACGATGGCCTGCATTTCGTAGTACATCGTGCGGCGCTTGTCCGGGTCGAGCTCGGCGCGCGCGGTGACCAGCAGTTCGTTGAAGCGGTCATTGTCCCAGAAGCTGTCATTCCAGGCGACGCCTTTCGCGTAGGCTGTCGAGAACATGGCGTCCTCGACCGGACGGCCACCCCAATAGACAGCGGTAAACGGATCCTTCATCCAGACATCCGACCAGTAGCCGTCATTCGGCACACGGTTGATTTCCAGATTGATCCCGGCATCCTTGGCCGATTGCTGGAACAGAACAGCTGCATCGACCGCGCCCGGGAAGGCTGCGTCGGCTGAAGACAATGTCACCGACAGGCTGTCGAGACCGGCTTCCTTCAGGTAGAACTTGGCCTTGTCCGGATCGTAGGTGCGCTGCTCCAGCTCGGAGTTGAAGAACTGCTGTCCCTGTCCGATCGGGTGGTCGTTGCCGACCGCGCCGTAACCGAAGAGGATCTTGTCGACCATTTCCTGACGGTTGACGGCATGCTTCAGTGCAAGGCGCACGTTCTTGTCCGTGTACGGGTCCTTGTTGGTGGACATGGCGAACGTGTAGTGCTGATTGCCTGCGACCTCATGGATCGTCAGACCGGGACGGCGTCCCATCAGACCGATTGTCTTCAGGTCCAGCTTGTCGATGACATGAACGTCGCCTGAAATCAGGGCCGTCGTGCGCGCGTTCAGATCAACGATCGCCAGCAGCTCAATGGTGTCGAAATAACCACGATCGCTGTTCCAGTCGTTTTCATTGCGCGTCAGCGTTGCGGAGACACCCGGCGTGAAATTCGTCAGCTTGTACGGGCCTGCGCCATCGCCGGACTTCCAGTCGACGGAGCCGTCCTTTGCCGGCTGGATCGGCAGGTGGTAGTCGGTGAAGGTGAACGGGAAATCCGCGCTGCCGGACGACAGCGAGAAAACAACCGTGTCGCCATCAGCCGTAATATCGTCGATGGCGGCCAGCAGCGGTTTGGCGGCAGATGTCGAATCGTCACCGCGGTGGAAATTGATCGATGCGATCACGTCTTCCGGTGTGACGGCCTTGCCGGAATGGAAGGTGATGCCCGGACGCAGTTTAAAGCGCCAGACCTTTGCTTCATCGTCCGCTTCCCAGCTTTCGGCAAGCTGCGGCTCAACCGAGCCATCCGGCGCAACACCGGTCAGATAACCGCAATAGCCATAGCCGAGCGCGATCACGAAGCCATGTTCCCATGTGCCCGGATCCAAGGTGTCCGTGGTCTGTCCGTGACCCTTGGCGACGCGCAGCGTGCCGCCGCGTTTCGGCGCGGCCTTCGCGGTGCCGGTCAGCGACAGCGTGCTGCCCGCCATGACGGTAGCAGCGCCTGTCGTCTGCAGGAACCGGCGGCGGTTCATTGAACTCATTGAAAACTTTCCATCACTCATATTATGGCTCCCCTCTCGGAACTTGATCTTATTGCTGACGCTGTCCAGTCCAATCGCGCCCAGATGTTTTTCTGATTGACCACAGGACGAACGCGTATGTTTTTTGCTTGTTGTGTTCTCACCTCTGTTTATGGCTCAGACCTTTTTTCGGTCCTGTGAATATAATTCCTACAACGCTTCCACATTTTCTCCAACAAAAACAGGAACGACAGGAATTTTCGAAAAGTTTGCAGTACAAATTCGAAAAAATCAGCATAAATTTTTGTAATGAATCGCGCCCGGAACCCCAATGCCACAACGCCCTGATATCAAGGACCTCAGCCTCAAGGGTCTGGAGCTGTTCCAGATGTGCGCGCGCAGCGGCTCCCTGCAGGCTGTTGCCTCAGAAACCGGCCTGTCGGCGAGCACCGTTTCCCACCATCTGCGCAATCTGGAAGAGACGCTGCGCGTGGAGCTTTTCGATCATTCCAGACGGCCCCTTGTCCTGACGCCGAAAGGCAAGATCTTCCTGCGCGACATTGACGATGCGCTGCACGCGCTGCGCCGGGCGAGGGCGGAAGCGGCCGGCGGCAACATGGCCGAGGCGAGCTACCTTCGGCTCGGCACCATCGAGGACTTCGACAGCGACATCATTCCGGCACTCGCGGTTTCGCTGTTCGAGGCGATGCCGAATTGCGATTTCCTCTATCACACCGATTCCAGTCACATGATCGTGCAGATGCTGCGCAACCGGCAGCTCGACATCGGTGTCGCGGCAACGTCGAGCGAACGCCTGCGCGATTTCATTGAGCGTCCGCTTTTGCGCGATCCTTACGTCATGGTCGTTCCGAAGGGCCTCGACAAGACGCCGACGGAGGTCATTCACGGAAAGGCCGACCTGCCGTTCCTGAGGTTTACCAGCAATCTTGTCATGGCCAAGCACATCGAGGCCCAGCTGAGACGCATGGATATCTCGCCGCCGCACCGCTTCGAATGCGGCAACAACCAGACGCTTCTGGCCATGGTGGCGGCGGGTACCGGCTGGACGATCACGACGCCGCTGCTGTTTTCCAGGGCACGGCGCTTTCATGCCGATGTCGAGATGCACCGGTTTCCGGGCAAGGGCTTTGCCCGCACGCTGGCGATCCTGGCAAATGCCGACTGTTCCAGATCAGTGCTGAACCTGGTCGACAGTTCCATCAGGACGCTGATTGAAGACACGCTGCTGCAACCCTTTTTCCAAAGAACGCCGTGGCTGCAAGACAGCCTGAAGCTGATCGACTGACCGTTCAGATAGTCTGACGGTTTCAGAGGATATTGAAACGGTCCCGAATGGCTCGGTCCTGCTCAGGCGACAGGTAGGCCGGGTGGTGGTTTGCCAGGATTTTACCCGCCCGGGTGCGCGCGCGTGACCACGCGTCCTGCGCGCCGTTCTGCGCCCAGGTCCTCGGCTCGTCCCGATCCGCCAGTGACGGATAGAAATAGTCGCGCTCCATGGCCTGATAGGTGTTCTGGTCGCCGAGGAAATGCCCCTCGCCCAGCACTGCCTCGCAGATCGCGTCAAAGGCCAGCGTCTCCTGGCTTACTTCAATGCCCCTGAGCGCGCGATAGGTCATGGAATGCATCTCGTCATCCAGCACAAAGGCCTCGAAGCTGGCCCCCAGAAGCGATGCGGTCATGCCGGAACTCTCGTAGATGAGATTACCGCCGGCAAGCGCTGCAGCAAGCGAGGTGATCCCCTTTTCCACCCCGGCCTGCGCATCGATCGCCTTGGCATCCGTCATCGAGGAAGCGACACCGGAAGGAAGACCAAGCCAGTTGGTCAATTGGGCGGACGCCGCGTTCAGGACGGCTGTTTCACCGCCTCCGCCCGAAAACGCGCCGGTTCTCAGATCGATGACAAGCGGCCAGTTGGAAAAGATCATCGGAAAGCCCGGCCGGATCGCATGAACCATCACCAGGCTGGCGAGCGTTTCGGCAAGCGATTGCGCCAGAAATCCGGCCAGTGTTGCCGGCGCGGTCGCCCCGGCCTGGGCGGCGGTGATGCAGGACATCGGGATGTTGTGGCGGATACACTCGTAGACGACGCCAACGGCATCCTCGCCATAGCGCAAGGGCGAGATGACCGGGCTGATATGCGCTTTCAGAAAGGGGCGTTTGGCAAATGCGCCGTCGCCACCGGCGGCAATGTCGAGCATGCCGACAATCGGCTCGACATGTTCAGGCAACGTGAACGAGGTCGCGACGGGCTTGGTGGTGTTCTTCAGAAGCGCGTAAACCGTGTTCACGTCCAGATCGTAAGTGTCGGGCACGTCCGTTGCCACGCAGCAGCGCGTGAACCAGCTGACGTTCTGAAGCACGTCCTGAAGCCGGGTGAAATTGTGCAGATCTGCCAGCGTAGACGGGCGGTAGAGGCCGCTGTCCATGTCGAGCGTCTGAACCGCCGCGCCGCCGGTGCCGAAATAGACCTTGTCGCCACCGACAGTGATGGACCTTGCCGGATCGCGCCCGTGAAACGTAAAGGCCTTGGCGGCGGACGCTATGGCGGTCTCGACCAGATCAATCGGGAACAGGACACGTTCGTTGCCGCCGTCCTCGGCGCCTGCGCCAAGCAGATCCCCCTTAAGGCGGTCCGGAACTTCTCCCATGCCGAGCCTGCTCAGAAGATCCAGCGCGGTCCGGTAGACCTGTTGCAGCTCCCCGTCCAGAAGCGGCCTGTATCTGCCACCCGCCTGACCGGGCGGGCACGGGTCAACCTGCGGCTTGGCGGCCCGCATCGCCAGGCGTTCCTTCCGGCCTCCCCGTTTCGCGCGGCCACCGCTCATGTGACATACTCCCAAATCAGTTGCCGCGCCACTCAAGGTGATGCTCCGATTTCGCGCAACAGAAATAGCTCTATTTCACTTTTTTGAGCGCTATACTTCGAAATTTTCGTATTTAATAAAATCCGTATTGTGACCTGACCCGGTCTTGGGCTCTATGCGCTTTCACGGAAGGCCCGGAGTGACGTTTCATGAAGTCCCGCACCAAAGTCGTTGTCATCGGTGGTGGCATTGCCGGCTGTTCGACCCTTTATCACCTGACCCGCGAAGGCTGGAGCGATGTCGTTCTCGTCGAGCGCAACGAACTCACAAGCGGCACGACCTGGCATTCCGCCGCGCAGGTGACGAATTTCGGCATGAACCAGACGATGGTCGGACTGAAGTCGCATTCCATCCGGCTATACAAGGAACTGGCCGAGAACCCGGACTACCCGATCAACTATCACCATGGCGACGGCGGTATCCGCATGGCCAACACCGAGGCACAGATGCAGGGCTACCGGCACTTTGCCTCCATGGCGCGCGGCATGGATGTGCATTTTGAGGTGATCGATGCAGACGAGTGCGCGCGCCGGCATCCGCTCGTTTCCACGGACAATCTGCTGGGCGGTTTGTGGGACCCGCTCGACGGCGATATCGACCCGGCGCAACTGTGCCAGGCGCTGGCTTTCCATGCCCGGAAAGCGGGCGCGGAGGTTTACAGGAACACGCCGGTCACCGCGCTGACGCAGCATCGGGACGACACCTGGACCGTGCATACCGAACATGGCGATATCGATTGCGACATCGTGGTGAATGCCTGCGGTTACCGGGTCAACGAAGTGGCGGCGATGATGCAGGTCCATCATCCGGTGGCCTCCATGGAACATCAGTATTTCCTGACGGAGGACATTCCGGAAATCGTCCAGGCCGGGCACCGCATGCCACTCATCCGCTGCCCGATCAGCGACTATTATTGCCGGCAGGAGAAGAATGGCCTACTCATCGGCTTCTACGAACAGGGCTGCAAGACCTGGGGCATGGATGGCATTGACCCGAACTTCGTCAATGCGCTTTGCCCGGACGACCTCGATCGCATTACCGATGTCCTGGAAGGCGCCTTTGCGCGGATGCCGGCCCTGATGGAAGCCGGGATCCGGTCCGTGATCAACGGCCCGATCACCTACACGATCGACGGCGCACCGCTGGTCGGGCCGATCCCCGGCAAACGCAACGCGTTCTGCATCATCGGCCTGCGCGCCGGGCTCGGCGAGGGTGGCGGCCACGGCTGGCTGCTGGCCCAGCAGATCGTTCATGGCGAAGCGTGCTACGACACCTGGTGCCTGGACCCGCGCAGGTTCACCGGCCACGCCAATGTCGAGCTGACGTCCCTGAAGGCAATCGAAGACTACCAGAACGAGTTCCGCTTTCACTTTCCGCACGAACACCGCCCGGCGGGCCGGCTAGCCAAAACAACACCGCTCACGCCGGTTCTGGCCGCCGAGGGTGCGGAGTTCACGGTGGTCAACGGCTGGGAACGCGTCGACTACATCAAGCCCAGCGCCGACTTTCATCCCAGCTTGAGTTTCGATTTCGACGAAGCATTCGACCTTGTGAAACGCGAAGTCGAAAACGTCCGGGACAATGTCGGCCTGTGCGAAGTCAACGGCTTCAACAGGTTTGAAATCACCGGCGCGGACCGGCATGCCTTCCTCGACAGGCTTGCCTGCGGCACGGTTCCCAAGCGCGACGGGCGCGTCGGACTTGGATACCTGCTCAATCATCATGGCCGGATCAAGTGCGAGGCAACCTTCGCAAATCTTCCCGCCAGCGACCGGGGCCCGGCGCGGGTGTGGTACGGGTCGGCCGCCGCCAGCGAATTCCATGACATGGACTGGCTGACGGCGCATATCCGCGCGAGTGAAGACGTCACAATCCGAAGCCTCACCAACGACCAGACGATCCTGGTGCTCGCCGGTCCGAACGCACGCCAGGTTCTGTCAGCCTGTGCGCGCGGCGACTGGTCGAAGGAGGCCTTCCCCTGGCTGAGCGTGCGGGAGTGTTTCATCGGCTTTGCACCGGCAACGGTGATGGCTGTCAGCTTCTCCGGCGAGCTTGCCTATGAAATTCATGTCCCCAATGCCGCGCTCTACGCCGCCTATCTGGCGATCCGGGAAGCGGGAAAGGCGTTCGACCTGTCACTCTTCGGCGCGCGCGCAGTTGAATCGATGCGCATGGAAAAAGGCTTCTTCCACTGGAAGGCAGACCTCTTGACGGAGTTCGATCCCTTCGAGACCGGTCTCGACAGGTTCGTCAAACTGTCGAAAGGCGACTTTGTCGGAAAAGCCGCGCTGGAAGCACTGGCTGCAAGAGGCCCGACCCGGAAGATGGTCACGCTTCAAGTGGAAACAGCTCGCTTGCCCGCACCTGGCGGTGCCTCGCTAATGCTGGATGGCAAGGTGGTTGGCACGGTTACGTCCGGTGACTGGGGACACCGTGTCGGCCTGAACCTGGCCTACGCATTTGTCGATCCGGATCTGGCTGAGCCAGGGACACAGATGCAGCTCGATCTGTGCGGCGAGCTGACAGATGCCGCCGTTATTCCGGCCAGCCCCTACGACCCGGATTTCTCGCGTCTGCGGAGCTGATGTCCGCCGGCACTACAGCCCGAAAACCTCCGTTGCCGGTGTTCCGCTTCTGAGGCCCTTGATCCAGTTGTCTTCGAGCGCGAGCTTCGCACGGGCATCGTCAAGCCGGGCGCGGGCAAGCTCGGGCGGCAAGGCGATCAGGCCGTCCCTGTCGCCCATGACAAGGTCACCCGGGTTGATCGTGCAGCCGCCAAAATCGACGGTTCCGTTGATTTCACCTTCCTCTGCCCCGACCGGACCGCGCGGGGTGATGCTGCGCGAGAAAACGGGAAAATCCGGCCAGTTTCCGAGGATATCGATATCTCGGACCGCCCCGTCGACGACGATGCCGACGCAGCCTTTTTCCCGCAAGTGACCGCCGAGAATCTCGCCGATCATGGCGTTTTCCGTCTGACCGCCGGCGGCGATAACCACGACGTCGCCTTTACGCATGTGATCCAGCGCATGGATGACGGCGCCGAAATCCGGCGGCGAAACGGCAACGGTCAAGGCCGGACCCAGGAGGCGCAAGGGGTGGCCGCCGAAGGTTTGCGGTCGGATGGCCGGGTCGATCTGCCGCTCAGGCAAAAGGTCAACGGCGATGCTGACGGCAACGTCCCGCCAGGCCTCGATTTCCTCTGTAGTCAGCGCTGGTGCTGCGGTGTTGATGGTAACGCTCATGCCGATATTCCTGATACGCCGCACCCTGGCGGCAAATGCCTGCCGGGCGATCGATCACCCGGTCAGCTTCGAGATTGCGTTTTCGTTCCAGACAATGCCAACACCCGGTTCGCTGGACGGAACGGTATGGCCGTCTTTCACGGCCGGTGTGCTGGTGAGAAGGCTTCCCGCAACGTCAAACCACTCCAGGATCATGGCCGTCGGCGTCGCAAGCAGAAGATGGGCGGATATCTCCAGGAAAAGATGGCTTGCAACGGGTATGGATTTTTCCCGCGCAAGACCTGCCGCTGCCTGCCAGCCGGTGACCCCGCCGATTTTCATCACATCCGGCATCGCCAGGTCCGACGCACCTGCGGCAAGGGATTTCTGCATGTCCGAAACGCCCCACCAGTTCTCGCCCGTCTGAACAGGCGTCCGGATCGCCGCGCGCACGGCGGCATGTCCGCCATGATCGGTCGCGTGGACAGGCTCCTCGATCCAGGCAAGTCCCTCGTCATCGAGTATCTTCATCCGGCGCACCGCCCCGTCAACACTGAACGCCTGATTGAAGTCCGCCGCAACCCAGACATCCGGCCCGGCCACCTTCCGGATCGCGCGGACGACCGCGACATCGACAGCAACGTCAGGATGCCCGGCTTTCACCTTGAAGGCGCGGAAACCGCGCTCAAGTGAACGCTCCACCTCACGCGCGGTCTCGTCCGGCGGCATTTGTCCGAGGCTGTCGTAGACACGAACGGGACTGTGTCCGCCCCCAAGCAACGCCGAGAGCGGTTTTGCGGCGCGTTTTGCTTCCGCGTCCCACAGGGCCATGTCGATCCCGGCAAGCGCCATGGCAACCAGGCCCTGATTGCCGAGCAGGCGAAACCGCGCGTCCAGCAGCCTGTTCGCCTCTTGGGGTTTTCCGGACTGCCCCGACACACCGTCGACAATGTTCCGGGTCAGGAGCGCAAGCGGTTCAAGCGCGGCAGGTGTATAGGCGAAGATATAGGCCGAACCGGT
>JBCBUA010000007.1:0-2168 GCA_039818365.1 Pseudomonadota bacterium | reverse complement strand
AAGGGGTGCCAGCACGGGCCTGACACGGCAACTGGAAATGACAGGGTGCTCTTCGCTCATGCGGCTATCCTATGACCGGAATATTCAGCGGTAAATGTGGTTCAGGTCTTCGGCAGGCCAGTCCGCCTTTTCGGCGGCGCCTTGGTAAAGACTGTTGAGAAAAGCGGTGATAGCCTCTGCGGGGTTCGCGGCGTTGCGGGCATCTTCATATTTCAGGATTGCGAGTGCGCCGCCGTTCTTCTCCGCCCAAAAGGCTTGCGCGGGTTGCAGCGGGGCTTCGTTCATTGCCTCCGGTTCCGGATAGGCATAGCCGTAGAAGGCCGCTTCGGGGAAACTGTCATCGCCCGGCCAGAACCCGATTGAAATGACTTCATGGGAGTAGGCTTCCCTGTCCGACTGGGTGCCGCCTTCAAGCGGATGCGCGCGCCCGGAGAAGCGCGTGACCACCAGATCGAAGGAATGCCAGTAGAGCTGGACGGGGGTCTGCTTGCCGACGAAACGGGACCGGTAGTCTTCAAAGACGCCCGAGATCGCGCACAGGGCCCGCCAGAAGGCGGACACTGCGGCCGCGTCGTAGACGCGCGGCGCGTGGTCTTCCCTGAACGGGGTTTTCGACTTGTTGTCATAGGGCACCGCGACGATGCTGACGGTGATCCCGAGATCACTCAGATGCGAAAACAGCGTCGTATAAAACTGCGAGACCGTCAGTCCGGGAACGGAAAAGGACGACTGCCGCCCGTCGTTGCGGCTGACGATGACCTCGTGGCCAAACATGTCGTAGAGGATTTCAAAACCGCTGTCTTCATAAGGAATGCGCCCTGTCGTCAGGCCACGCACATGCGGATAGAGCGTCACATGCCACCAGTGATTCAGTTTGGGGTGGGCTTTCAGCCTGATCTTTCCGATGATCTGCAGGAAGAGATGGAGTGTGTCCTTGGTATCGGACCAATCCGCATAGGGAAGAGGTGGAAGCGTGATCATCGGGCGGTCCTCCTGCCGGTCAGGGCGTGATGGGAAACTTGTCTTCCATGCACATCTAGATTGTCATCTGCCCGGGTCCAGATCAGGAAAGCGTTTTGACAAGGTGTTTCAATCGGGCGCCCGGCGGCCGTTCAGGCCATCTGCCGTCGTGGCCGGAACTGAGCCAGCAATTTCGCCGTATCCGGCTTGGAGCGGTGCCGGCGGTCCATGGGTATCTCGCCCACGATCTGCAATTCAATCTCGCCAAGCATGTCCAGGCGTTCGCGCCATAACGCATCGTGACCTGCTTCGCCTGCCAGAAACAGGACCGGCGTTCGGTCCGGATCGACGGCAAAGGCCGCCCCGGACACACCGGGCCAGAGGCGCGCGGCGGTTTCGACCGAGAAGGCGCAGTGAGCCCCGCTCGAGGCGCTGTGCCTTCCGAGCAGCCAGAGGCGGCCAGTTTCGTCCAGACGGCCGGCATCTCCGGTGCGGTGCCAAACGGTCGTGCCCTCGACGCGTTTCGTTTCCCGGTCCCGCGCCGGATCGAGATAGCCGCGATTGACATGCGGACCGGCGACCAGGATTTCGGTATCGACGAACTTCAGCGAGACCTCGTCCACAGGTCTTCCAACCGGCAGGCCTTTCCCGGATGCGGCGGCGTCCCAATCCGCATCGCTCAACTCTTCCAGATGAACATGGGAAATGGGCTCCGCTTCCGTCGACCCGTAGACCACCGTCAGACCCCGGTCCGGGTTGGCGTCGAGAAACCGGCGCGCAATGTCCGGATAAAGCGGCCCGCCACCTGTCATGACCCGTTTGACCGTCTCCGGCAATCGTGTCTGAAGCAAGCGCTCGACGACAATCGGCGGGACCAGGAGCCGTGTCGCGCCCGTTGTTTCCGCCAGCCGGGAAACGGCGTCCGGCGGCGTCCTGTCGTGGCGGCGCAGGTTCCAGTTCGGCATCACCGCCGTCCCGCCATGTCCGATACATGTCAGGACAAAGGCGGGAAAGGCGACAATGTCGGTCTCAACGCCGTCGCCCGGGGCAATCAGGGGCGCCAGTGCCGCGTGCTGTGCACGCATGAGACCGTGCGAGCGCTCGATCGCCTTGGGCAGGCCCGTGCTGCCGCTGGTAAAGGAAATCAGCGCCGGGTCAGGGGCTTCAAGCATTTCGCAACGGTCGGTGGCACGTGCGTTTTCCGCATC
>JBCBUA010000006.1:0-51922 GCA_039818365.1 Pseudomonadota bacterium | reverse complement strand
GGGCCGCACATGCGCTGATGCAGCAGGGGCACATCGTGTGTGTGGTCAATCCGCGCCGTGTGCGGGACTTCGCGCGGGCCTGCGGATATCTGGCCAAGACCGACCGGATCGATGCGGCCGTTCTGGCTCATTTCGCACAGGTCTTTGATCTGCCTGTTGCCCTCCGGCCGGATGATGCGCATGCCAAACTGGCGCAATATGTCGCCTTGAGGGAGACGCTGGTTGCCCACAAGACGCGTCTGTCCAACCAGCTCACCCTGATGGAAGATCCCGATCTCAGGCTTGTATTGGAAGACCTCGTGAAGACGCTTGATGCCAAGCTTGCAGACCTGGACAGCCTGATCCGGTGTTGTATTCAGGACAAGGCGGACCTGTGCCTGCGCTACCAACAACTGACCAGCGTTCCCGGCATCGGACCGGCCGTTGCCCTGTCTGTCATGGCTTTCTTGCCCGAACTCGGACAGATCTCGCGCCGGGCCATCGCCGCCCTTGTCGGACTGGCTCCGTTTGCAAGGGACAGCGGCACCATGCGCGGTCAAAGAAGGATCGCGGGAGGAAGGTCCGCCGTCAGGCGCGCACTCTTCATGGCAAGCCTGTCCGCTACCCGTTTCAACCCGCTCATAAGGACATTCTACGAACGTCTCGTCAAAGGCGGCACGACAAAGAAAAAAGCAATCATCGCATGCGCCAGAAAACTCGTAACAATCCTCAATGCCATGGTTCGGGACGGCAAAAAATGGCAGCCAAATCCACAAACATAAACATGGTTGCTTCGAGACGGACCGTCTGGTCCTCCTCAGGATGAGGGGTGGGGCGGCTGGTTGACGGTCTGCGCACTGCGCTAGAGCGCTGCCAGAACCTCTTCCGGCCCCTCGACGGTCAGTTCGACCCCGGCTTCGGTGTAGTCCCGCGCCACAACGCTCACACCGAGTGTTTCGATCCGGCGTTCAAGATCAGAGCTTTCGGCAAAATCGGCACGGACCGTTCTGGACACGATCTTGCGGAACGGAACCAGGTCGGCATGGCCGATTGCGTCCTGCGCAGCGCCGGAATAGGCCCGGGCAAGCCCGCCGCCGCCAAGTTTCGTACCTCCGAAATAGCGTACGACCAGCACCGCGCAGTTGATCAGGCCAGCCCCCTGCAGGACGCGCAAGGTCGGCATGCCGGAGGTGCCCGCGGGTTCTCCGTCATCCTTGCCGCTTTCCTCGATCCGGTCATCATCGAGAAGACGGCGGTGTGCCGTCACGATGTGGTTGGCTTTCCGGTGGTCCTTGCGTAATTCCTCAAGCCGCGCGCCGAACCGGTCGAAGGGAACCAGATGGGCCAGGAACCGTGACTTGCGGTCCTCCAGATAGCCTTCGTATTCACGGGTGACGGTCTTGAAATCCATCTTGGCAATCTGGGGCGCAGACCTGGCCTGCCGCGAACGGCACTAGGCGGGAACCTTGAAGTGTTTCGACAATTTGAGTGCCTGGCCCTGATAGTTCGAGCCGATGCCTTCGCCGTAAAGCGTTTCGGGACGCTCGGCCATATGTTCGTAGACGAGGCGGCCGATGGTCTGGCCATGCTCGACAATGAAGGGAACATCATGCGAGCGAACCTCCAGGACGGCCCGTGAGCCGATGCCGCCTGCGCCCGCATGGCCGAAGCCAGGATCGAAGAAACCGGCATAATGCACTCGAAATTCCCCGACCAGCGGATCGAAGGGCACCATCTCGGCGGCATAGTCCGGCGGCACGTGGACCGCTTCCTGGCTGACGAGGATATAGAATGCGTCCGGATCGAGGATCAGTTCGCCCTTGTTGCGCCGGTAGATCGGTTCCCAGAAATCCAGCGGGTCCTGCGCCCCGACCACATCGACGTCGATCAGGCCCGAATGATGCTTGGCGCGGTAGCCGATCAGGCTGCCGGGTCCGCCGCCTTCGAGATCGATCGAGAGCTGGACACCACCGCCGATCCGTTCGTTTCCGCCGCTCATCAGTGTATGCGTCCGGTGCACGTCCTGAAGAACCTCATCGGCGATGATCGAATGCCCCCGCCGGAACCGGATCTGGCTGAGGCGGGAGCCGCTGCGGGCAAGGATCGGGAAGGTGAGGGGGGAAATCTCCGCATAGAGCGGCCCGGTATAGCCCGCGGGCACGGTATCGAAGGCCAGGCCATTGTCGGTGATGACCCGGGTAAACACGTCCAGCCGTCCGGTGGAACTTTTCGGATTGGCGGTTGCCGAGATATCGGGAGCAAGCGCAAGGCTTTCCTGCAGCGGAACGATATAGACACAGCCGGTTTCCAGAACCGCGCCGTCCTTGAGGTCGACGGTATGGAGCTTGAGCTCTTCGAGCCGGTCGGCGACCCGGATTTCGGGACCGGGCAGAAAGCTTGCGCGGACACGGTAGGCACGTGCTCCGAGGCGCAGATCGAGGCTGGCCGGCTGGACCTGTCCGCTGACGGGCGGCGCGTCGGCTGCAATTTCACCTGCGGCAAACATCGCGTGGATGATCCGCTCGGGCAGAATGCCGCTCGCTGCAAGTGTCGCGCTTCCGTTCAAGGTCTGCCCCGTTGTCCCGTTCATGAAGAATTCCCGTCGTTTTTGCTTCTTGGAATCCTTAAAGGATCGTCTGGCCCGCGCCAACAGGCTTTGTCCGTTCACGGGAACTTTCGCCAAAGGTGATTGACCCCCGCCGCATTATCGCATAGGACAAGGCCACTTCGTGGTGATTTGGGCCGGCCGGCTTGCAGCCACGTTAAACAAGTCGCTAAAAAAGGCCGGAGGTGCGAACCCCGGTCTTGAGGCTGGGGTTTTTTGCGTTTGGAGCGAACTGAAATGACTGAGTCCACCAACAAGAGCTGGCGTCCTGCAACCTCCCTGGTTCACGGCGGTACCATGCGGTCCCCCTTTGGTGAAACCTCGGAAGCCATGTACCTGACGCAAGGGTTTGTCTACGACAATGCCGAGGCGGCGGAAGCCCGTTTCAACGGGGAAGACCCGGGCTTTGTCTATTCGCGTTATGCCAATCCGACCGTGTCGATGTTCGAGGACCGCATCAAGGCACTGGAAGGCGCGGAAGCTGCACGCGGCACGGCGAGCGGCATGGCTGCGGTCAATCTGGCTCTGATGGCATCGGTCAAGGCCGGGGATCACGTGATCGCGGCCAAGGCCCTGTTCGGGTCCTGCCGCTACATCTGCGAAACCCTGTTGCCGCGTTACGGCGTCGAAAGCACGCTGGTCGACGGCACGGACATCGACCAGTGGAAGGCGGCCGTGCGAACGAATACGCGCGCGCTCTTTCTTGAGAGCCCGACCAACCCGACCCTGGAGATCATTGACATTCCCGCCGTCGCGGAGATCGCCAAGTCCGTCGGCGCGCGCCTGATCGTCGACAACGTTTTTGCAACCCCGCTTTACCAGTCGCCGCTCCAGCTCGGCGCGGACGTGGTCGTGTATTCCGCCACGAAGCATATTGACGGACAGGGGCGATGCCTCGGTGGCGTTGTCCTGTCGGATGAGGAATGGATCACCGAGGAGGTGATGCCGTTCGTCAAGCACACGGGCCCTCACATGAGCCCGTTCAATGCCTGGGTCCTGATGAAAGGACTGGAAACGCTGCCGATCCGCGTTGCCCGCCAGACCGAAAGCGCCGGCCAGATCGCCGATTTTCTTGCCGGGCAAGCCAAGGTTAGCCGTCTGATTTACCCCGGCCGCAACGACCACCCGCAGGCTGAGCTTGCCCGCAAGCAGATGCGCGGCGGCTCGACGATGGTCGCACTGGAGATCGAGGGCGGCAAGGAAGCAGCCTTCCGTTTCACCAACGCATTGGAGATCATCCGGATCTCCAACAATCTGGGAGACGCCAAGAGCCTGATCACGCACCCGGCGACCACGACGCACCAGTCCATCGGCGAGGAAGCGCGTGCCGAACTCGGCATCAGCGACGGCATCCTGCGCCTTTCGGTCGGTCTGGAAGACCCGCTGGACCTTCTGGAAGACGTCGAAAAGGCACTTGCCGCGGTTTGAACCTCTGGTGCGCGGTCAGCCTGTCCGGCGTTTCGAGAAGGTTTTCGAAACAGGACAAGCTGACTGTGCGCTTCTTGCGGCCCGTTTGTCGGAACGCGGCAAAGAAAAACAGTGTTGGAAGCATGGGCCGCGGCCGGCAGGTTTCCGGTTGCCAGTCAAAACCTAAGGTGTCTTCGATTCCCAGCGCGGTGAAGCGCCGATCTCGTCAAGCAACTGAAAGAGCGACTCGCACCACTGGCTTTTGACCTTTCGCGCGATTTGCGACAGGGGCCTGTGGATGGGAGAGAGGATCGCATAATCGTATCTCAGACCACAGTCCAGGCGATGGAACGCAACCTCGCCCCGGCTGCTCCTGAGCTCCATCTCGTTGACAACACTCAAGGGGTCCACGAGAGCAAAACAACCGCCTTTCCGGACAAATTGCAGCAACGGCATGAATGTCTGGCTTTCAATCACTTTCCTGTAGGCTGCACCCTTTTCCGCGAACAGGGCGAGCGTTCGCTTTTGATGCATGTGTCCGGGTTGCAGACCACCCATGGGCACGCCGTCAAGATTTTCAATCCTCGTTGGATCCAATTCGTCAATGTCATGTGAAAACGGGACGGCGACAAAGCAGTCGGCACTTATGATCTCGGACTCAAATTGTGCGTTTTCCCGTTTCCTGACCGGTGCGTCGCAAAAACCGAAGTCAATGCTTTGCGAGCGGGCAAGCTCCTCGATTTGCTGAGAGCTGCGCGAGGTGATCGACAGATTGACCTTTTCGAGGTCGTCGATGACTGAGGCGACAAATCTGGGAAAGAGCAACGCCGCGGGACCGGGCATTGCGGTGATGTTCAAGTCGCCGGTATTCCCGCCGGCGAGGCTGCGCATGGTGCGGGTAACGCTTGAGAGACGATCCAGAATTTCCTGGGATTCCGCGTGGAGATAGTGCGCTTCGGGTACGGGCACCAACTGGCGCCCTCGTCGTTCAAACAGGGCAAACCCAAGCGAGTCCTCCAGGGATCGGATCGCAAGGCTGACGGCAGGTTGCGTCCGGCCCAGCTTGCGGGCCGCTTCGGAAATCGAAGAAGAGGTCATGACCGCACGAAACGCGGAAATCTGGCTGATATTCATACCAGTTACTATAAGTCAGACTTTGAAAAACTAAAGAATTTCAAATTTGTTTTAATTAGTCGAGTTCGTATCCTTCGATAACCAAAACCGGCTTGGGCCAAGAGAGCTCCGGCAAATCGAGGGGAATCGACATGAAAAGACTGACGAAGTTCGGGGGCGCACTTGCGCTTGCAGCACTGTTTGCGGGGCAGGCCATGGCGCAGGACCCGACATTTTTCCGGATTGGAACTGGCAGCGCCGGTGGAACCTATTTCCCGATTGGCGGCACAATCGCAAATGGTATTTCTTCACCGCCGGGCTCACGGCCATGCGAGGAAGGCGGTCAATGCGGTGTCCCCGGTCTGATCGCGATCGCACAATCCACCACGGCTTCGGTGTTCAACAACACAGCCGTTCAGAACGGGGAACTCGAAGCCGGTCTTGCCGCCGCCGACGTGACCCGCTCGATGTTTCTGGGAGAGGGAAAGTTCGATGGCAAACCGCATGAAAAACTTCGGATCGTGGCCAACCTCTACCCGGAAGATCTCCATCTCGTGCTGCCTGAAGGGGCGTCGATCGAAAGTCTTTCGGATCTGAAAGACAAGCGGGTCGGTATCGCACAGGCCGGGTCCGGTACACAGGTCGCGGTCTTGCAGATGCTCGATGCCTGGGGTGTGAACCGGGACAACATGAGCGAAGCCGAACTGAACAACAGCCAGTCGGCGGAACGCCTGGCTGACGGCCAGTTGGACGCCTATTTCTATGCAGCGGGCTGGCCGGTTTCCGCCATGGTCCAATTGGCCACGACCAAAGGAATGGAACTGCACAGTTTCAGCGAAGAAGATCTTGCAAAGATCAACGAAATCATCCCGGCCTATATCCCGTCCAGCATTCCAGCCGGTGTCTATGAAGGCATCGACTACGAGGTGAAGACACCGGCTGTCTCCGCGCTGCTCGTCGTCTCGTCAGACCTGTCGGACGATCTGGTGTACGGCATCACCAAGGCGATGTGGAACGACAACACACGCAAACTGCTCGACAACGGCCACGCAAAGGGCAAACAGATCACGGCTGATACGGCGCTGGACGGCATTCAGGCGCTTGGTGTTCCGCTTCATCCGGGCGCGGAGAAATTCTATAAGGAGGCAGGGCTCCTCTAGGCCGCGCTCCGCCTTTCTCCAACCCTTCAAGGGGGCGGTGGTTGTTCCCGCCGCCGCCCTCATCCTTCACGTACCAATACCGGAGGCCGTCATGAGCGATCCGCAAACGCAACATGTGCGCGAGCTCAGCGACGAAGAGCTGGCCGACATCGAAAAGAAATTCGATGAAGGGGCGGCGGTGCGTGAAGTGACCCCGGCATTCTCGGCGTTCCTGAGGGTCGTAGCCCTTGCATTTGCCATCTACCATTACCTGACCGCAGGCTTCGGACTGCCGCCGGACTACTGGCATATGGGAATTCATCTGTCGGGACTGTTCATCCTGATCTACGCACTTTATCCGCACCACAAATCCGATACCGCATTCGATCTGAACACCGGTGCGCTCAGGCTTGGCGGCGTGCCCTACCTTGACGTATTGCTGATGATACTGGGTGTGGCATCGGCGCTCTATCTCGGTTTCGCCTGGCACGGTATCCCGTTCCTCGGGATCGAAGAACAGACCTTCCGGATGGGCAATCCGAACGGTTACGATTTGCTGTTCGGCGGTATTCTGATTGTTCTGGTTCTGGACATCGCGCGCAGGACGCTGGGCTGGATCCTGCCGCTCATCATCTGTATTTTCATATCCTATGCGCTGTTCGGCCCTTATTTTCCGGGCATTTTGCAGCACCCGGGCGTGAAGTTTAATACCTTTGTGTCCTCCATGTATTTTCCGCAGGAAGGCATTTTTGGGGTCACTCTCTGGGTGGTCTCGACCATTGTATTCCACTTCGTGCTTTTCGGTGTCATCGCTCAGCGCACGGGGCTGGGACAGCTCTTCATCGACAACGCGACCATTCTCGCGGGCCGCTATACGGGCGGACCTGCAAAGGTGTCCGTGGTGTCCTCGGCGTTTTTCGGAACGATCTCAGGATCTTCAGTCGCAAACACCGTATCGACCGGGGCCCTGACGATCCCCAACATGAAGCGGCTTGGCTATCCTGGACATTTCGCCGGCGGTGTGGAAGCGGCGGCATCGGCCGGCGGTCAGATCACGCCGCCCATCATGGGCGCGGCGGCATTCATCATGGCTGAATTCCTCGAAGTGCCCTACACGACAATCGTGATCGCCGCAATTTTCCCCGCGCTTCTGCATTATGTCGGCGTTTTCGCCGTGGTTCACCTGATGGCGCGCAAGCTGGGCCTCAAGGGGCTTGCCAGGGAAGCATTGCCGAAATTCGGAGCTGTCTGGCGCGAAGGCTGGGCCAACATCGTTCCGCTTGTCGGATTGTTGACCGTTCTGTTTTCCGGCTACACGCCGTACATGTCTGCGTTTTGCGGTATCTCGCTTACGATCATTGCGGGTATGTCCCGGATGAAGGAGCCCGTCACACTCATCTACGCCGCCGCATTCATCGCCTTTGTCGTCTGGAAATTCGCCGGAGGCGGTTTCGACCTGACAATGACCATCATTCTTGCCGGAGGCGCAATCCTTGCCACATTCAATCCGCAGCGCAGGGTCTCCATCCAGGAAATGGCGGACACGTTCGAAACCGGGGTGAAGTATGCCTTGGCGGTCGGCGCAGCCGCTGCTGCCGTTGGCATCGTCATAGGTGTGATCAACACAACCGGTGTCGGATTCCGCATTGGTTTCATGGTCACCCAGGCGGCTTCCAACCTTGGAAACGATTTGAGCTGGCTGTTCACGATCGGCTCTTACGAACTCTTTTCAACTGAAGACCTGACGCTGTTCATCAGTCTCGTGTTCATCGCGCTGGCCTGTATTCTGATGGGCGCCGGTGTTCCGACGACAGCCCTCTACATCATGCTCGTGTCCGTGGCGCAGCCGGCTCTCGCGCAGCTCGGAATTCCACCGATCGCAAGCCATATGTTCGTTCTTTACTATGGTGTTGTCGCCGAGATCACACCACCGGTGTGCACGTCCGCTTACGCCGCCGCCGCCATTGCGAATTCCAATCCGTTTCGAACCGGCATTTCAGCGTTTACGCTGGGCCTGGGAAAGGTTGTCGCTCCCATGGCCTTTGTCTATGCGCCGGTCCTGCTGTTTGTGTCGTCCACGGGCTTCAATTTCGTGGAATTCAGTTATACGGCGCTGAGCTGTATCGTCGGGGTGGTCGCCTTGTCCGCTTCCGTTGTTGGCTACTGGCTGGCTCCGATGGGCGTGATCCATCGATGGCTGATGGCGATCGCAGGCATTGTTTTCATCGCACCTTCGCCGCAGGCGGATCTGGTCGCACTGCTCATAGCGGCACCTGCCGTTGTCAGCCAGCTGCTGGCCCGGCGCAACCTGACCGAAAGCGATGGCCTGGTTCGATGACAAAGGACGTGATCGTTCTCGGCGCGGGTATCGTCGGGATTTGTACGGCCCTGTCATTGCTGGAACGGGGCGCCAGGGTAACTGTGGTCGACAGGGGAGAGCCGGCTCAAGAAACGTCCTACGGCAATGCCGGCATCATCTCACCGTGGTCAATCATTCCCCAATCACTGCCGGGTGTCTGGCGTCAGGTGCCAAGGCTCATGCTGTCGCGGGACGCCGCGCTGTCTGTACGTGCGGGCGCGTGGACGAGAATGCTCAAATGGGGCTGGGATTTTCTGAAACGCGGCAGGCCTGACACGGTCGAAGAAACAGCCGGCGTAATGGAAATCCTGTGCGCGCCGTCGATCGAGCTTTACCGCAGGCACCTGCGGGGCACCGGCGCGGAAGATCTTGTCCGGGACAGCTACTACGTGCATGCCTTCCGCGATGCCCGAAAAGCCCGTCTGGACGCAATCGACTACCGTATCCGGCGCGAGCGGGGAGCGGACCTTGCCTTGGCCTCCCGGGACGATCTCAAACACCTCGAACCTGCCTTGAGTGAGGAATTCGAGGCCGCCGTGCTGATACGCGGTCAGGCACGGGCTGTTTCTCCCGGACGGATCGGAGAAGTTCTCGCAGGAAAAGTCAAAAAACTGGGCGGCGAGCTCATGCGCGGGGACATCAAGTCATTGAGAAAGACGGACGCGGGCTGGACGATCGAATACGGGTCCGGGCACATGACGTCGGAAACAATTGTGGTGTCCCTGGGTGCCTGGAGCCCGCAACTCCTGGAACCTCTTGGTATCCGCGTGCCGCTGATGGCTGAACGCGGATATCATGTCGAGTTTCCCCTGCCGGGCATTGAAGTGAACCACTCTGTCATGGATGTGGACCGCAAGGTCGTCGCAAGCAGCATGGAAGATGGGCTGCGGGTGGCGGGACTGGCGGAGTTTGCTCCGGTCGATGCCAAGCCGGACGTGCGAAAACATGCGCAGATGGAGCGGCATGCACAGGCCATGTTTCCCGATCTCGATCCCTCTGCGCCCCGGCACTGGATGGGAAGACGCCCTTCCTTTCCTGACAGCCTGCCGGCCATTGGAAACTGGCCGTCCTTGGAAGGGCTATTTCTGAACTTCGGTCATTCCCATTACGGTTTGATGATGGCACCCATGTCTGGTGAGATCGCGGCCGACATGATTTTCGGCGTGCCGCAGAACAGAAACACGACGGCGCTGTCACCGGACCGGTTCGCCTCCTGAGATGTTCCCGGCGCTGCGCGGCATCGGGGAGGCGCTCGGCTGACCGGTCTGGACCGGCCATCTGCGGCAAACACCGGATCGCATATCTGATTGGGGGAAGAAGGCACGGATCATTTGATCAACCGCATCATGGTCTGGTAGGTCGCTGTCTTCGATCAGCCGTTTGCGGGAAACGGCATCGATCAACGCGAGGCAAACATGATCATTCGTTGGTGGCGGGCGGTTGCAGGATCGGAAGAGGTTTTGCGGCAATACGCGGAACATCTGGAAAGAACCACATTCGCGGAGATGGCGGAGCTCCCGGGTCACCTGGGCGCGTCCCTGGCCGTGAAGGTCAAGGGTCAGGATCAGGAGCTGGTGGTCATGAGCCTCTGGTCGGATCTGGCTTCGGCAGGGCATTTCGAAAAGGGCGCATTCGACGATGCGGTCGTCAAGCCGAGCACGCAAAAACTTCTGAAATCCTTCGATCTCAAGGTGGAGTATTTCGAAACGGTCGTGGCGACCGGGATGCTTGCGGACGATCGTTAGTCCGCAAGCAGCGTTTTTCAAAAAGAGGCTTCCAGCATTCGGCGGTAATCCTCTGCGCTTGCCTCGACCGGGTTGGTCTTGTGGCTGTGGTCGGCCAGCGCACCGGCAATGATCCTGTCGAACAGGTCCTTTTGAACGCCCAGTTCAGACAGGCTGACGGGCAAGCCGATCGCGGATGTCATCTCCTTGATTGCGGGCCTGACCTCGGTTCCGCCGGTAAGACCCATGGCCTCTGCCAGGCGGGCATACTTGTCTTCCCCGCCCGGGGCCGGGGCGTTCCTGTTGAAATCCAGAACCGCCGGCATGAACACCGCGTTGAGCGTGCCGTGATGCAGCTGCGGGTTCAGCCCACCAAGCGCGTGGCTCAGACTGTGAACGCAGCCGAGCCCCTTCTGGAAGGCCATGGCCCCCATGGTCGCGGCGATCGCCATTTGCGCACGCGCATCCCGGTCATCCGGGTTTTCCGTTGCCTTGCGGATGTTGACCCAAGCGCGCCGCAGCCCCTCAAGCGCGATCCCGTCAGCCGGTGGATTGAAAGACGGGGCGAGGTAGGTCTCGATGCAATGGGAAATCGCGTCCATGCCGGTTGCGGCCGTCAGCATCGGCGGCAGCGTCATGGTCAGGTCCGGATCGACAATGGCTGTTTTCGGGATGAGGTGAGGGGACAGCAGTCCGACCTTGCGGCCGTCTTCCAGAATGACGATTGCCCCGCGCCCCACTTCACTGCCTGTGCCCGAAGTGGTCGGGATCGCAATGGTGGGCCAGGTCGTGTCGGTGATTTTTTCAAGTCCGCCCTCAATGACGGCATAGGTCTTGAGCGTGCCGCCATGGGCCGCCAGAATCGCGACGGCCTTGGCAAGATCCAGCGCCGATCCGCCGCCAATTGCGATAATGCCATCAGCGCCGGTATCCTTGAAGAGGCTGGTTGCCGCCCGGACCGCGGCCTCGTTTGGATTTCCGGGGGTGTCGTCAAAGACACCTGCCGGCGCCTCGCCGAGAACCGCTTCGATCCTGTCGAGAAAACCAAGCTTGCGGACGCCCTTGTCCGTCACCACCATCGGACGCGAGATCCCGGCAAGCTCCAGTTCCCCTTTCAAGGTGGCGAGCTCGCCAAACCCGAACTGCACACGGGTCACGTAGTTGATCAGAGCCATGGCATTCCCTTTTGCTTGTCCTGCGCGGACGTCGATTAGCCCGAATTGAGCCGTCGGAGTAAAGGTTTTTCATTGGCCGGACGTCCGGTCTTGTAGAAACCGGGCAGGAACCTCTTCGCCGAGGCGCCGGCATCGGACCCGGGGGACCTGAGACGCAGGTGCAAAGAGTTGCCGCCGCCGCCCGTCTTTGCCCAAAATTGAAAAAGATTCCCAATTTCGAATGCCGGCTGAAACGGTTTGGAAGTGTTGGGAAAGTTAAGATATTGAAAAATATGAAAAAAATTATGAAATCTGGTTTGGCACGTTCCTTGTGACACCGACCCCAGTGCAACCAGAAAAGGGGTAAAGACATGACCATTCGTTTTTCGGACGACCAGACGGCCGCCATTCCGACGCTCGAAGACATCATTGCGCGCAACGTGCGCCGGACTGTGGATGCAGAGAGCCGGCCCTCGCTGCACACGGAGTATAGGGATGTGGGAATCGCGGCCCTTTGTGCAGCAACGCTTTGCATGAAATACGGGTCCAAATCGCGCAGGAAGGACAGCAAACGAGATCGCGCTGCCGCTTGAGCGAAACGCGGCTTCATGGAAAGCGACACATTTCCTTCTTCCTCCCGGGATATGCTGCCGCTTCAAAGGCGGACTGTCTTGTCTTGATGACGGCAGTCCGTTTTCCATGGAAAACCGCGATGAAGCGGTCCAATTGATCAAGGGCCGTTCGCGCCGGAAGCGGACAGACCGGCATCTCAACGAAACAGGTACATGACACCGCAGAACGATACTGATTATCAGGCGTATGTGCTTTGCACGTCACCGCGCAGCGGCAGCACTTTGCTGTGCAAACTCCTCGCAGCGACAGGGCAGGCAGGCAATCCGAAGTCCTATTTCCATGAGCCTGACCTGGACGCCTGGCAAACCTATCTTGATCTGGAGACAAGGCGTTTCGCGACAAAAAGGGACCGGTTGACGGCGCTGTTCGCTGCCGCGCGCGAAAAAGGCGCTTCGGGCACCGGGGTCTTTGGCTTGCGGCTGCAACGCCACAGCTTCGACTTCCTCTTCCGGCAACTTGAAACACTGCATCCGGGCGAGATGCCGATGGCTGCGAAATTCGAAGCGGTCTTCGGCAAGACGCTTTTCATTCACCTGACGCGCACCGACAAGGTTGCGCAGGCGGTGTCCTTCATCAAGGCGAGCCAGACCGGTCTATGGCACAAGGCAGCGGACGGAACCGAACTGGAAAGGCTGGCACCTCCCGGCGAACCTGCCTACGACCGGGACCAGATCCGTGCACAGGCCGATCTGATGGAAGGCTATGATCTTTCGTGGGTCAACTGGTTCGAAAATGAGCGTATCGAGCCGATGCGCATCACCTATGCGGAGCTGTCCGAAAGTCCGCAAAAGGTGGCTGGAGACATTCTGGAGAAACTCGGTCGGGACGCCATTCAGGCAAAACGCATTGATGTGCCCGTTGCCAGACTTTCAGACGGTTTGAACACGGCATGGATCGAACGCTTTCGCAAGGGGCGCTGAGACGGATTACGATCATTGCGCAGGTTCAAGTACCCTTGCTGGCGAGACCCAGAAACGCTGCCGCGCTCATCAGAACCGAGCCGCTCAGGCGGTTGAGCAAGCGGGGCTTTTGCCTGAGGAAGCCGAGCATCCCATTGGCGCCGGACGCGTAGAGCATCACGAACAGGAAGTCGAGAGCCGCCATTGTCGGGCACATGACGACAAGCTGTGCGTCAAGGCGATGCGCCGGATCGATGAATTGGGGGAAAAAGGCGGTAAAGAAAACGAGAGCTTTCGGGTTGCTCACGGCAACCAGGAAGCCAGACAGGAACAGGTGTCTGCGGCTGTCGCGCGTCCTTGTTCCCGAAGGCGTCTGGATCGAGACCGGTGCAGACCATGCACGCCAACCCATGAAAAGCAGAACCGCGACGCCTGTCCATTTGATCACCGCAAAGGCAAGGGCGGATTGCGCGAGAACAACACCCAGACCGATGGCGACAAGCAGCATCTGCATCATGTTCGCGCTGATGTCGCCGAGGGCGGTGTAAACGGTTTTGCGAACACCGAAGTGAACGGAATGGATCATGCCGAGAACAATGCTCGGGCCGGGTGTCATGGTCAGGAAAAGGGAAGCGGCGACGAAGGCCAGCCATGTTTCGAAACTCATCAGTCGCATCCGGGATTGGCAGTTGGATGCAGCATAAATTTCAGATATGTTTTACATAGAAAAATAACTGAAAGTTATATTGCGAATGGGTGCTGCCGAAATTCCCCTGTCTGTCGCCCGGGCACTTGCCCTGATCCGGTCGCTTGGCAGTGTGTCTGAGGCGGCGCGGCACCTGGGTGTCAGCCAGCCAGCCGTCAGCAAGGGCATCGCCCAGCTTGAAAACAGCCTGGGAACGCCGCTGCTACGGCGCGCTGGCCGTCCCCTCGGCCTGACGGAAGAGGGCATTGCGGTCGCCGACTACGCGCAGCGCGCCGATCTCCTGCAAAACCAGGTGCTGACCCGTCTGGAAGACGCAAGAAGCAACAGGACCGGCACGGTGCGGCTCGGCTCGTTCGGCTCATCCGCATCGTTTCAGATCCTGCCGGGAACCTTGTCCGATTTCGCGCAGGTCTGTCCCGGGATCAGCGTTGAGATACTGGAGTTTCCGGACGCGGACCTTGAACAGGCGCTTGAAGACGGGATCGTCGACCTCGCCATCATGTCCCTGCCGGACAATGACCGGCTCGAAATCGCCTCGGTGGCAAGCGACTGGCTCGTTGGCCTTGTCGCCGACAACCATCCCCTGGCCGGCTTCGAACCGGTCACGCCGACGCAGATGGCCGCCTATCCGTTTATTCTGACAAAGGGAGGCAGCGCGCCGCTGGTGGAACGCTGGTTTGCCGCTGCGGGCGCCGCGCCGAAGGTCACGCACACGATCCTGCAGGTCAATTCGATCCTCGCCCTTGTGGAGGCGGGTCTCGGCATATCGATCATTGCGGAACTGGCGCTTCCGGAAAAAAAGGGCCGGTATCGTGTTTTGAAACTGTCGCCGGAGGCGCCGCGCAGTTTCGGCTTCGTCCGCAAACCCGGAACCGCGAAGTCAAGTGCAGCGGAGCGGTTCTGGCGCTTCTGCTGTCGTCATCCGATCGCCTAGCGCCGGTTAGCTGTCATCGTCCCCTTGGTCGAGAGACTTCACCCCGATCAGCACGCGTGCGCCCGCCGAAACGAAACAAACGGCGGCAAACCCCCACGCCAGCACGGGAAACCAGCCCGGCAGGAGCGCCATCAGCAGAAACAGCACGATCGTTTCCGTGCCTTCGGCCAGTCCACCGATGTAATAGAGCGATTTGGAGCCCTGGTGGTCGGTGGTGAGGCCGCGCCGTTCCGCCATGATCGCAAAGGCGAGGAAGGCCGACCCGTTGGCGTAAAAGCTGCAAAGCAGGGCGGCGGCCGGAAGCGCATTGTTGGCAGGGTCCTGAATGGCGAAGGCAAGCGGGATCGCGCCGTAGAAAAAGAAGTCGAGCGAAATGTCGAGATACCCGCCAAGATCGGTCTTCCTGGTCACCCTGGCGACCGCACCGTCAAGGCCGTCGGCGATCCTGTTGAGCGCAATCAGCACGAAGCCGAGCAGGAAGTGGCCTGTTGCGATTGCGACAGCCGCGCCGATGCCAAGGCCGAATCCGATCAGTGTCACGCCGTTCGCACCGATGCCGGTTGCGGCCAAGAGCGCCCCAAGGCGGTTCAGGACCGGGTCGATCACAGGGCGGATGCGGGCGTCAAACACTTGAAAAGCCACCTGACTTGGAGGAAACAGCGCTGTAAATGCAAAATCCTTCAGGAAATCACAAGTAAGACTCTTTCACGCTTATGTCATTCGCCCTATAAGCCCTTCCTGAAGTCGTGGGCGAATGCCCGGAAGTGAAGGAACAACCGTGTCAGGTAGTTACAGCGCCATTACGCAGGGGATCGAGGTATCGGTAGAACCGTTTTATCTGGACGATGAATCGAAGCCGGAAGAGAGCGAGTTCATCTGGGCCTATATGGTCGAGATCCACAATGGCGGTCCCGAGCCCGTGCAGCTGAAAACGCGCTACTGGCAGATCACGGATGCGATGGGCCGCCAGGAAGAAGTGAGCGGCGAAGGCGTGGTCGGCGAACAGCCGGTCATCGAGCCCGGGGAAACCTACGAGTATTCCTCGCATTGTCCGCTTTCGACCGACAGCGGCATCATGGCCGGTTCCTATGCAATGGAGCGGCCGGACGGATCACGGTTTCACGTCGCCATCCCTCCGTTTTCCCTCGACTTGCCGGATGCAATCCGCAGCCTGAACTGAGCGCATGCAAGACGCGGCGCCTCATGTGAGCGCCGCAGATCAAACAAATCGAGAGCGGTATCAAAGGGTCAGACGGTCCTGTGACGGGCGATGGCACCGCGCTCGATGGCGGCAACCGTCAGCTTGTCCAGGCGGAAGCGGTCGCGCAGCATCTGAAGGATACGCAGTTCTTCCTGTTCCACGTGAAGATCGGCAGCGGCAACTTCCACCGCCAGCGCGTAAGCCGTATCATAGAGCTTTGCCGGCAGCACATCGCCAACCAGTTCCAGCACCAGCGACAGGCCGTTTTCCTCCTGGAGAATGTCACCGCAGCGCTGGGCCGCAGGAATGATGCGATTGCCGTCATAGTCGCCGAACACCGGCAACATCTTGATCATGTCCCCGATCGTGGCCAGTTCCTTGTCGGTCATCGCATTGTCTGACGCGGACACAATCACCATCACGTAGATGAGGGCTTCCTGAACGCTGATCGGTTCATTGTTAGACACTATTCATTCTCCAGTGCGCCGGTGGCTGGGCAAAAACACGCTCAGACAAGATCTGATTTGCGACGGGTGGTATAAAGGGTTGGCGGGAAAGCTTCAAGTCGACCACATGCGACATTTGATTGACCTTTGGCCCGCGCTTTTCTAGTGTCGCGCCGCAACATGAGCCCGGCTGCAAGCCTGGCTGCCGGAAATTGCACCTTATCCATCAAATTCAACAGAATGAAACCCGAACATGACCGACCAATCCCTGCCCACGCTTGACCTTTCGCAAGACTTTGTCGAGGCGGCCACCAGATCGAAAGCCTGGCCGTTCGAGGAAGCACGCAAGCTGGTCAAACGCATCGGCAAGAGGGATCCGGAAAAACCGGTTCTGTTCGAAACCGGTTACGGCCCCTCCGGGTTGCCGCATATCGGGACTTTCGGCGAAGTCCTGCGCACGACGATGGTGCGCACCGCCTTCCGCTTGCTCACAGAGGACAGGATCCCGACGCGCCTTCTGTCGTTTTCCGACGACATGGACGGGATGCGCAAGATCCCGGAAAACGTGCCAGATCGTGCGGCCCTGGAGCCGTACCTTCAGATGCCGCTTAGCGCAGTGCCCAACCCGTTCGGCGGCGACTATGAGAGCTTCGCAGCACATAACAACGCCATGTTGCGCCGGTTCCTCGACACGTTCGGCTTCGACTACGAATTCGCGAGTGCAACCGAATACTACAAGTCCGGAAAATTCGACGAAGTGCTGATCCGTGCAACGGAGAAGTACCAGAAGATTATGGACGTGATGCTGCCGACCCTGGGGGCCGAACGCCAGGCGACCTATTCGCCTTTCCTGCCGATCTCTCCCACGTCCGGCCGTGTTCTTTACGTGCCCATGAAGGATGTGAATCCGAAAGACGGAACGATCACCTTCGACGATGAAACGGGTGAAGAAATTACGCTGTCCGTCACCGGAGGCAACGTGAAGCTGCAGTGGAAGCCCGACTTTGGCATGCGCTGGGCAGCGCTTGATGTCGACTTCGAGATGTTCGGCAAGGACCACCAGACCAACGCGCCGATCTACGACAAGATCTGCAACATCCTCGGCGGCAAGGCTCCGGAACACTATGTCTACGAACTCTTCCTGGACGACAAGGGCGAGAAGATCTCCAAGTCGAAGGGCAACGGTCTGACGATCGACGAGTGGCTGACCTATGCCTCGCCGGAAAGCCTGGCGCTTTACAATTACCAAAAGCCCAAAACGGCGAAGAAGCTCTACTTTGACGTCATCCCCAAGGCGGTGGACGAGTACTACACCTTCGTCCAGAAATACGAACAGATGCCTGTTGAGCAGAAGCTGCAGAACCCGGCCTGGCATATCCATTCCGGCAACATTCCGGCAATCGACATGCCGGTTCCGTTCGCCATGCTGCTGAACCTGGTTTCGGCGTCCAATGCGGACAACAAGGATGTGCTGTGGGCCTTCATTTCCCGGTATGCGCCGGGCGTGACGGCTGCAACGCACCCGGAACTGGATGCGCTCGTCGGCTATGCGATCCGTTACTTCGATGACTTCGTCAAGCCGACGAAATCCTTCAAGGTGCCCGACGACGTTGAAACCGCCGCGCTGCAGCAACTGGATGCAAAACTGGCAGATCTGCCGGCCGATGCCGATGGCGCCGCCATCCAGGATGCCGTTCTCGATGTCGCCCGTGCGATCGAGCGCTACCAGGATCCGAACAAGAAGGGTCCTGATGGTGGCCCGGGTGTATCGGTTGCCTGGTTCTCGGCGCTCTACCAGTTGCTGCTGGGCCAGGAAAAAGGTCCGCGTTTCGGGTCCTTCGTGGCGCTCTACGGTGTCGCCGAAACCCGGGACATGATCCGCAAGGCGCTTGCAGGCGAATTGGCTGCCTGAGACCGGCGGCACGGCATAAAAAAGGCGGGAACCGGCTTCCCGCCTTTTTTGTTCTGCTCACCCGAAGGGGTCGCATCTCCCGGGACGACGCGGCGTCCAGCATCACTGCTGAGGAAGCACACCGGGGATGTCCGGTTCCGCGCCGAAGAACGGCTGGCCCGCCGGATCGCTGTCGGTGCTCTGGCTCCATTCGACGATTTCAGGTGCGAGGTCCTCAAGACCGGGCAGAGGCGCGTCCGGGTCCGCTTCCCAGCTGGATCGCGGCGCGGCGACCTGCCATTCGTCCTTCCACTTGCCGAGCTTGCGCTGTTTCGCAAGAAGAGCGAAGTCCTCGAACCCCTCGGGCGCATCGGGAGCCGGATCGGCCCATCCGTAGCGCACCATGCGGGTGCTGAGATCAATCTTTCCGCGCTTGCACGTTGCCACGATCTGCTGTGGTCCGGTCTCGGCCAGTTTCTCGCACGTAACCTTGAACTGGCGGATCAGTCCGCGCAGGAAGGTCCGGGCGCGCGCGCCGCACGGCCAGAGGCCGCCCTGCCGGGCGACGCAGGTTTCATCGAGCTTGATCGGTTCGATATGGGCCAGGGTGACAACGAGCTTGTTGGACTTGATCCGCCCGCCATCCAGAACCTGCACCCGGCGGAGTTCCAATGGGCCGTCCGGGACCGGTTCGACTGGCGGGTTGATGAGTTCCTGATAGCGTTCGGAAGGTTCGATCCGCGTCAGGCCTCCATCCACATCCGGTGCGGACACACCGTCCGGCGAAACATCGCGAATGTTGTCGGGGAGTGGCGCTGCGCCTTGGTTCGCGCTATCCGCTGTTGCGGGTTCAGGGGCGTCGGGCGCTGTTTCCACAACGTCGTTATTGACGTCGCTGATCCCCGGCCTGAGAGTTCCGGCAATCTGTTCCTCCGGCGGGGCGGGAGGCTCCACCAGCAACAGCCATGCGACGAGACCCGCGAAGGAGGTCAGCAGGAGCACGGGCACCAGAAAAGGCCGAAGCTTCATTGCGAGTCACTTGTTCCTTGTGTCATCTCATCATAGGGCTGATGAGATCGAATTCCGAAGACCTAACGCACCGCTATTTTGCATTTTCCATGTGAATTTGTCATGCGCGCAGAAAGTCCGCCCGCCCGGCTTGTCTGCCTGGCGGCCTGTGAGTAGTGTCCGGCCCAGCATCAAGACGGCCGACAGGCTGCTGCGGAAACAAGGCAAATGACACTGATATTCAAAATCGTCCCGAAAACCATGTGGCAGGACGCAGAAGCGGCGGGCGTCTTCAAGGGAGCGCCGGTCGACCTGGCCGACGGCTACATTCATTTCTCAACAGCCGAGCAGGCGCGGGAAACAGCGGCCAAGCATTTTGCCGGTCAGGAGGATCTGCTGCTCGCCGCCTTTGAAAGCGCGTCCTTCGGCGATGCCCTCAAATGGGAACCGTCACGGGGCGGCGCTCTGTTTCCGCATCTTTACGCTGATCTGAAACCTGCCGATGCGCTGTGGGTCAAGGCGCTGCCCCTGTCCGCAGAGGGCGCGCATGCCTTCCCGGAGATGAGCGCGTGACGGGTGGCCCGCTTCAAAACCTGGCATTGAAAGGGCTTCATCTGCTCGACGCGGAAAACGCTCACAGACTGACTGTTCTTGCGCTGAAGTCCGGTCTGCTGTCAGCCAGGGCAACACCTGAGGACCCGCGCCTGAAGGTAAAACACTGGGATCTCGATTTCCCCAACCCGCTTGGAATGGCCGCCGGGTTCGACAAGAACGCGGATGTTCCCGATGCCGTTTTGAACCTCGGATTCGGTTTTACCGAAGTCGGCTCCGTTACGCCCCTGGAGCAACCGGGCAACCCGCGTCCGCGCGTCTTCCGCTTAGCCGCCGATGAAGGCGTGATCAATCGCTACGGCTTTAACAACGAAGGGCACGCAGCAATGCGTGAGCGCCTGCGTGCGCGGAAGGTGAAAAAGGGGATTGTCGGCATCAATGTCGGCGCCAACAAGAATGCAGTCGACCGGATTGCAGACTATGTTTCCGGGATCAGGGAATTCGCGGATCTGGCGTCCTATTTCACGGTCAACATATCGTCTCCCAACACACCGGGCCTGAGAGATCTGCAGGCACGCTCTGCGCTTGCCGATCTGCTTCAGGGCGTGGTCGCGGCGCGCGACGCGCGGGCGCAGGAAACGGGACGCCGCGTGCCGCTTCTGCTGAAGATCGCGCCTGACGTGGTGGATGACGATCTCAAGGACATTGTCGAGGAGGTCCTGGAACAGGCCATTGACGGTCTGATCGTGTCGAACACGACGATCGACCGGTCCGGACTGAGCGGACAAGGTCCGCATCAGGAAGCCGGCGGCCTGTCAGGCCGTCCGCTCTTCCGAAAGTCGACGATCGTGCTTGCACGGGCGCGCAAACTGGCCGGCCCCGATCTCACCATCATCGGGGTTGGCGGCATCGACAGTGCCGAGACCGCCTGGACCAAGATTTCGGCCGGGGCCGACCTGCTTCAGGTCTATTCATCGCTGGTTTTCAAAGGGCCGGGTCTGGTCGGAGACATCCTGACCGGTCTGGCAGAGCGGATGGACAAACACGGGTTTTCGTCCCTGCGCGAGGCCCGCGATGCCAATGTCGATGCCTGGGCCTCCGAACCGCTGTAGATTTCGGTCATGCAATAGCCGGGGCGCTCCCGTTTGCGTTTGCTAGGCGTGCGGAAAGGTTTTGTCCGCCCGGTGCTTGCAAACGGCCAGCAGTGTCAGTCCGCGCAGTCCCAGGAACAGGGATATGGCAAGCCAGAGCCCGTGGTTTCCCAGAACGGGGAACAAGGCGTAATAGGCAGCGACATAGAAGGCGAGGGACAGGAGCATCATGTTCCGCATCGTGCCGGACCAAGTCGCGCCGATGTAGATACCGTCCATCTGGAAGGCCAGCACGCCCAGCAATGGCGCCAGAACAGCCCATATCAGATAGGTGTTGCCCAGGCTGCGCACCTCCGGCGAAGTGGTCATGAAATCAATCATGGCCGATCCGAACACAAGGAAGATCAGGGAAAGAAGCCCCGCCATGGCGAAACTCCAGACCGCGGTCAGCTTCACGGTTCTGTCGAAGGCGGGCCTGTATCTGGCGCCGACCGCGCGGCCTGCCAGTTGTTCGGCCGCCGTTGCCAGCCCGTCCAGAAAATATCCGGACACCAGGATGAATTTTTCAAGAACGGCGTTCGCGGCAAGGACGGCATCGCCCTGGTCCGCCGACCGCGCCATGAAGAACGCATAGGCGTAAAGCAGCGCGAAAGAGCGGATCATGATGTCGCGGTTCAACGCCATCATGCGCATCAAAAGCCGTTTGTCGAAAACAACATGGAGCGCCGGCCATGACCTGCGCCCCGCGCTTTTCACCACAAGGGCCAGGCCGAGCAAGGTCGTTGAAATCTCGCTCAGGACGGTCGCAAACGCGACACCCTCCACGCTCCATCCCAGTCCGATCACGAACCAGACGCTAAGCGCGATGTTGAGGCCGTTCAGGAAAAGTTGCAGCAAGAGCCCGGTCCCGGCGCGTCCAAGTCCGATGAACCAGCCGAGGATCGCGTAATTTGCAAGCAGAAACGGCGCGCTGAGGACCCGAATATCGAAATACCGCGTTGTCACGGCCTGCACGTCCGGACTGCCGCCGAGGAACCATTGTCCGGCATAAAGCAGCGGAGATTGCAGCAAGACCACCAGGAGGCCGCCAAGCGCTGCGATGACAAGCGCCCGCGCAAGCGTTGCCTTGACCTCTTCGTCGTTCTGCCCGCCCACCGCCTGTGCGGTCAGACCCGTCGTGCCGGCGCGCAGGAAATTGAATGTCGTGAAGACGAGATCGAAGATGATCCCGCCGAGTGCAATTCCGCCGAGCAGCGCGGCATTGCCGAGGCGCCCGATAACGGCCATGTCGACCACGCCGAGCAAGGGGGTCGACAGATAGCCGAGCGTCATCGGAATGGCGATTGCCAGGACCGATCGGTGCGTTACGGAGAAGGGGCGGCGTGACGGTTCGCCCGCTGCGCTGGAAGGTGACATGAAAAACCCGGATTGAAGTCAGCGCCTTTCTGTCCGCAGACGGCGCGTTCGTCAATCGCTTTTGTGAACGCTTTCCGGGTCCGGATAAAGCGTGCCCCACTCAATCATCGCTTCCAGGACAGGCCCTAGCCGGCGGCCCATTTCGCTCAGCACATACTCGGCCCTGGGCGGATGACTGGAATAGAGCCTGCGCTCCAGCACGCCCGCAGTCTCAAGATGTTTCAACCGGTTGGAAAGCGTGTTGGGAGACAGCCCCAGTTCGGTTTGCAGGTCCTGGAAACGGCGCGTTTCACCCTCCAGAAAGAACTCCCGAAGGATCAGAAACGACCATTGGTCCGTCAGAATGTCTGTTGCCCGGCGGATTGGGCAGTGGGCGCGCGAAAGGTTCTTCATGACGGGAAATGTAGGCAGACACTTGCAATTTGTGAAGTCACTACGAAATACATAGTTACTACACAAATAGAAGTTATGAGAAGCTGTATGTTTTCAACGTTCCTGGAGTTTTACGTCCGCGCCTTTGCAACCCTGCTGCCGGTGCTTGCCGTGACCGCGGTCGCGGTGGCGGCGCACCGCGCCGGTCTCACCCGGGCGTCAACCGTCATTGTCCTGGCTGCGCTCGGGCTTCTCTTCGGGCTCTGGTATGCGCTTGCGGCGCGCCTGGGCGAGCTTGGCATCCTCGCGCCGCCGGAAACGGCGACAGGCGTCCCCTATATCCTGTTCTTCCTGTTTGGCGGAACGGCAGTTCTGGTCGTGCTCGCACTGGCAACCGCGACCGGGCGAAAACTGCTTGCAGGTGCCGATCAGCGCGAGATCATTGCCTTTCAGGCTCCACGGGTGATGGGCGCCATTTTTCTTGTCGGTTGGGCCGTTGGTGACATCCCCTGGCAATTCGCACTGCCTGCGGGTGTCGGCGACATCTGGGCGGGGATTGCCGGCTGGCAGGCATACAGGGCGCTGGAGGCCGGACAGGAAAATGCGACGGCGCTTGTCTGGCGGGCCAACATCATCGGCATTTTGGATTTTGCGGTCGCGGTTCTGACCGGGCTCATGACGTCCGAGGGCTTCCTGCATCTCATGGCAATCGAGAATCCGAACATCATCAATGACTTTCCACTGGTTCTGTTTCCTGCGTTTTTTGTCCCGATCTTCCTGGCCGCGCATGTCTTTTCGATCATGAAACTTCGCAGCTCCGCGCGCTTGTCTGCGGCAAGAGCTTGACTTTTTGCCGCCGGAAACGGTTTCCGGCGGCATGCACCGGGACTGGCAGGGGCGACCGCCCGCGCTATAGTCCAGAAAATGCCTTTGCCGATCGTCCATCACCCGGCCTATTGCGCCGAACTGCCCGCAAATCACAGGTTCCCGATGGACAAGTTCCGCGCCGTGGCGGACCTGATCCGGAAAGAGGACCTGCTCGACGGCGGATCGTTCCTCCGGCCCCGTCCCGCGCCCTTTGAATGGGTCGCGCTTGCGCATGATCCGGCCTATGTGGACCAGGTCTTCAATGGCAAGGTTCCGGACAAGGTCGCAAGAGAGATCGGTTTCCCCATGCGGGACGACATCGCGCTGCGTGCCAGATGCGCAACAGGCGGTACGGTGCTCACCTGCTACCTGGCGCTTGAGCACGGCATCGCCTGCAACACGGCAGGCGGCAGCCATCATGCCCGCAGGCTGCACGGGGCCGGGTTCTGTGTCTTCAATGATGTTGCGGTGGCAATCCGCGTGCTGCAGGCGGACGGCGCCGCAGCAAAGGCGCTGGTGATCGATCTGGACGTGCACCAGGGCGACGGGACCGCCGACATCTTCCGGGGCGATCCCGACATCTTTACGTTTTCAATGCATTCCCAAAAGAATTACCCGGTCCGCAAGGTTCCCTCGGGTCTCGACATCGGCTTGCCCGATGCGACCGGAGACGACGACTATCTGAACGCACTGGAAGACGTCTTGCCGTCCCTGATCGCGCGCGAGCGCTGGGACATTGTCATATACAATGCGGGCGTTGATCCTTATGAGCACGACCGCTTGGGCCGCCTGCGGCTGTCACGGCATGGCCTGGAAAGACGGGACCGGTATGTCATCGAGACGGTAAGGCAGGCTGGCCTGCCGCTCGCAGGCGTTCTGGGCGGTGGCTATTCGACGGATATCGATGAACTGGCCGACCGCCACCTGATCTTGCACAGAACTGCCAGGAGCGTGTTGGCGGGACGGAAGGAGCGTTAGCGCGACTTGCCGATGGCCAAGAGGCGCATCACGAGCCAGATCGGAATGACCACGATCGCGCCCACGACAAGATAATTGCCAAGTCTGCCGATGGCGTTAAAACCCATATCCCAGAGCCGTTCGACGAAATTGACGGTCATATGGACAAGGTCCAGCGGGTCGAGGTTCAGCGCGGACAGGATGATGCCGACGACGAACGACAGAAACACGAGGCGCAAGAGAACCTGGGCGGGAGATCCGCCAAGAAATCGGCTCAGGCCGCTATCGGACATGTGTTCCTCCGGACGTGGTGTCTGTCGTGATTCATGATAGTTAGGGTCAATTGTCCGCAAATACAACGCGCCAGCCAAAAGTGCCAGAATGTTACGTAATATCAGAACCTTGCCGTTTTTGCTGAATTCGTATGCAAATTGTCGCGAAAAGCCAAATGCTGGTGGTCTCATGCTAATGACAATTAACTTTAGCTAGCGTACTTAAACAGCAGGGTAACAAAAGTCCTGCCGAAGTCGGAATGCCCACTTCCCTTAAAGGCAGCGATACCCTCGACCTGTGGTGAAAGAAAACGCCGAACCGGAACCCCCCGGTCGACGATAAAAAGGCACACTGCAGGCCGGTCCGGGACCGGAAGAGATACCTCTTGCAGCTTGAGGGGGTCGCTTCCGCAAAAGAGTCTCAGCATCTGCTAGGAGTGACAGATGCCAAGAGGACCACGGATTTATCTCAGGCGCGGAGGTGGTTCAGCCCGTAATCACCACCGTGCCGGAATTCTTCAAAGCAAATTGTCGATTGATGGCTTCGTCTCAAGCCGGGCTGCACGCGCTCAGTCTGCCCGTATCCGCGACTTCCGGGCGGTCGATTTGGTGCGGCGCGCGGCGGGATGGGGACCGTTCACCAGACGGATGGCGTCCGGTTTCTTGCGCGCATTCGCTCCGGGAGCCGCGTGCCTTTGCGATCCTTCCCTGTATTTGCGCGGAGACATGCCGAACCACGACTTGACGGCCCTGGAGAAGGTGCTGAGCTCCGAAAAGCCGATGAGATAGGCGATTTCCTTCATCGGCAGGTCCGTACCGCGCAGATATCTGTCGGCGGCTGACCGCCGGATTTCTTCGCTCAGCTTTCGGAAACTGGTGCCCTCACGCTCCAGAAGCCTTTGGACCGCTCGTTGCGACATGCCGAGTTTTGCCGAGATATGCGGTAGCGTACAGGCGCCGTGCGCCAGGTTCGACGCGACTTCGTTGGCGATCCGCGTCAGCGGCGATTCCAGTTGACCGAAGTTGTCCAGTTCCTCCACCGCCGATTTCAGTATGATCTGGTAAAGGTGGTTGTCGCTCTGGCGAAGCGGCCTGTTCAGCAGTGCCTTGGGTATGAAGATGCGATTGTGCGAGGCTCCGAACTTGAGCCGGCCCTGGTACTTTTTCTGAAATGCGGATTTTTTCTTCGGAGGCGAAGTGGCCAATTCGATCAGGATTGGCGGGACCTGCTGCTCAAGTGCCCGTTCCAGCATCTGGGTGGCCCATCCGATCCTCGCGAACATGTTCTGCCGCCACTCGCCGCGTCCTTCAAGGATTGGCCACTCGACATAACCGCCCGTGTCATCCTCCTCGAAGGACAATCGATACGCATTCGTCCGGATCGGAATGAATTTGACCCACGCCAGACAGGCATCCCTCAGCGTCGGTGCACAGGAGAAAAGATAGTCGAAAAGGTGAAAGCTGCCGATGTCGACATTGTTGAAGAGGTCGAACATTGCGGCATCGTTGTCGAGGGATTTGGCAACCTCTTCAAAAACGCCATGCCACGCAGGGATCGGCACGACACCTAGAGGATCGTCGATACTCGCCAGGTCAAAATCATAGCGCTCCGCAACCTGCGGCCAGCTCAAATCATAATTCGAACTGATGTCTCGCAAGACCCGAAACACGTCTGCGCGTGCCCATTCGCCTTCAAGCGGCATTCCTGTCTCCGGCCAATTCGTGCACACTTCAAAAAGACTGTGCATGACTGAGCCCCAGGGATCAAGATTCGGCGCGCATTTCGTGTGTCTTTCCAGATGAAACGAACCATCTCACCGAGTGAGATGGTTCACAAAAAAGTTATGCAGCCTTCTTGGCGGCATCATCCGCCTTCGGGGGAAACTTTCCGTAGAACGTCTCGTTTTCCCTGGCCATGTCGCGCAACAGCTTGTTGGGTTTGAACCTCGGACCCCACTTGCGCGTGAACTTCTTGCAGATGTCGACGAAGGCGGGCGTTCCCATCATGTCGATATAGCTGAGCGTTCCGCCGCTATAAGGCGCAAAGCCGAAACCGAGAATGGATCCGACATCGGCTTCGCGAACGTCGGTCAGGCATTTTTCTTCGAAAATGCGCGCTGTCTCGAGTGCCTGCATCACCAGGAGGCGTTGTTTGAGTTCTTCGATATTGAAGGAGGCGGCCGGCTTGGGTTGGCCGGTCACGTCCGTCAGGCCGGGCCAGAGCTTCTTGTCCTTGCCCTTGTAGTCGTAGAATCCCTTGCCGTTCTTGCGGCCAAACCGCTCTCTCTTGACGACCATGTCCTCAAGAATATTGTCGAGAGGACCCTCGACATACTTCACGCCAAGGTCCTTGCGCGTCGCGGAGACGATTTTCCAGGCAAGGTCGAGCGCGACCTCGTCTCCCAGGGAAAGCGGCCCAACGGGCATGCCCGCCATCTTTCCGGCATTTTCGATCATCGCGGCAGGAACACCGTCGCCCAGCATCATCAGCCCTTCGCGGATATAGGTCATGACAACGCGGGACGTATAGAAACCGCGGCTGTCATTGACGACGATGGGCGTTTTCTTGATGGCCTTGATGTAGTCGAGCGCCATCGCAAGCGCGCGGTCCGAGGTGCGTTTGCCGAGGATCACCTCGACGAGCATCATCTTGTCCACGGGCGAAAAGAAGTGGATCCCGATGAAGTTCTTGGGCCGCTTCGAAGCCTGCGCGAGCGAGGTGATCGGCAGCGTCGACGTGTTGGAGGCGAAGATCGCGCGCGACTTCATGACCGCCTCGGCGGACTGCGTCACCGTTCGCTTGATGTCGCGGTCCTCGAACACGGCTTCGATCACGAGATCGCAATCGGCCAGCGCCTCGTAGTCCGTTGTCGGCGTGATCCGCGCGAGCAGTTTGGTCTTCTGCTCTTCGCTCGCCCGACCCCGCTTGATGGCTTTGCTTATCAAGTCGTCGGAATGAGCCTTGCCCCTGTCCGCGGCGTCCTGGTCACGGTCGATGAGAACAACGTCGATGCCCGCAGTCGCGGAGACGTAGGCAATACCCGCGCCCATGAATCCAGCCCCCAGAATGCCGACCTTCCTGATCTTGTTCGGTCTCTGGTCTGCCGGGCGTCGGGCAAGCTTGTTCAATTCCTGCATGGAAACGAACAGCGAGCGGATCATGTTGGCTGCTTCCGGGGTTTGCAGCACTTTTGCGAAATACCGGCTTTCCACCTGGAGCGCGAGATCCATCGGCAGTTGCAGGCCCTCCACGACAGCGCTCAGGAGATAGCGCGCGCCGGGGTAATTGTCGTATGTCTCGCGGCGGTAGATCGCGTTCGCGGCGGGCCAGAACTGGAAACCGGCCGGTGAATAGACCTTGCCATTGGGCAGTTTGTAGCCCTTCTTGTCCCAGTCCTTGACCGGGTCGACACCGGTTTTCAGCAGTTTCTTGGCCGCTCCGACGAGCTTTTTCGTGCCGGTGACCTCGTTGACCAGTTTCATCTGCAGCGCCTGGGGCGCCCGCAGCGTCCGCCCCTGCAAAAGGAACTGCATGCCTTGCTGACCGTCGGTCATGCGCATGACGCGCTGCGTGCCGCCTGCTCCCGGGAAGAGCCCGACCTTGACCTCCGGAAGGCCCATTTTCAGGCCCTCGTCGGCAACACGGGCGTGACAGGCGAGCGCCAATTCCGTGCCGCCACCCATGCAGGTGCCGGCAATAGCGGCGACGAACGGTTTGCCGCATGTTTCCAGTTTGCGGTAGATCAGCGTCAACCGGCGGGAACCCTCATAAAGCAGCTTTGCCGCGCCTTCCGGGTCGGCCCCGCGCTTGACGTGGAAATCTTTCAGGAGCCCTTCCATCATGGTCAGGTCCGCGCCGCCGGAAAAGGCTGCCTTTCCCGAATGGATCACGGCGCCCGTGACGGCCTCGTCCCCGGCGACCTGATCGATGATCGCGTCAAGTTCATCCATCACCGTCAGGTCGATGACGTTCAAGGACTTCCCGGGCATGTCCCAGGTGATCACGGCGATACCGTCGCCATCGGTTTCGAGTGTGAAATTCTTGTAGTTCATGGGACTGTCTCCTCTGGTCAGGCGCCGTTCGACTGCAGGGTTTCGGACTGCAGGTGGGCGCGCTGCTGCGCGGCCGACTTGGTGCCTTCGACGACAACGTCGCCTGTGTGTTTGGTCTCCGCGGGTTCGAAAAGCATCACCCAGCACTCGTCTTTCGCGATCGGATTGTGCTGGACGCCCTTGGGAACGACGTGCAGGTCTCCGGCGCTCAGAACGGCGTTTTCCCGATCACGGTACTGGATCGTCAGTCCGCCCCTGACCACGAAGAACAGTTCGTCTTCATCCGCGTGGTCGTGCCAGACGAATTCGCCTTTCAGTTTTGCCAGCTTCACGCTCTGACCGTTCACGTCCGCAACGACGCGCGGCGACCAGTAGTCGGTGATGGCCTCGAACTCCCTGTCGATGTTGCTGATCATGGTTCAGACGCGCTCGATAATGGTGGCCGTGCCCATGCCGGCACCGATGCAAAGGGTGACGAGCGCGGTGTTCAGATCGCGGCGTTCCAGCTCATCGAGAACGGTCCCGAGAATCATCGCACCTGTCGCGCCGAGCGGATGGCCCATGGCGATCGCGCCGCCGTTGACGTTGACGATGTCCGGATCGAGATCGAAGGCCTGCTGGTAGCGCAGAACCACGGAAGCGAAGGCTTCGTTGATTTCGACCAGGTCAAGATCCTTGATTTCCATCTTGGCGTTCTTGAGCAGTTTCTCGGTAACGTCGACCGGGCCGGTCAGCATCAGGGCGGGCTCCGAACCGACATTGGCGAAAGCCTTGATCCGCGCGCGTGGTTTCAGGCCCGACGACCGGCCGGCCGTGCTTGAGCCGATCAGCACCGCAGCGGCGCCGTCCACGATACCGGACGAATTGCCCGCATGGTGCACGTGCTTGATCGCCTCGATTTCCGGGTGTGCCTGGATGCCGACGGCGTCAAAGCCACCCATGGCCCCCATCAGCTCAAAGGATGGATTGAGCGAGGCGAGGGACTGCATGTCGGTTTCCGGCCGCATGTGCTCGTCCCGGTCCAGGATCGTGATGCCGTTGATATCCTTCACCGGCACCACCGATTTGGCAAACCGGCCGTCGTCCCCAGGACTTTGCGGCGCGTTTCTGGCTCTCGACCGCATAGCCGTCGCAATCGTCGCGGCTAAAGCCGTATTTGGTCGCGATCAGGTCCGCCGAGACACCCTGCGGCATGAAATAGGACGGAATGGCCACCTGCGGTTCGATCGGCCACGCCCCGCCCGAAGCGCCGATGCCGACGCGGCTCATGCTTTCCACACCGCCGGCAATGACCAGTTTGTGCTGGCCGGCCATGACCTGGGCCGATGCCATGTTGACCGCGTCGAGGCCGGATGCGCAAAAGCGGTTGATCTGCATGCCGGGAACCGAAGTATCGTATCCGGCGGCGAAAACCGCGGCCCGGGCAATGTCGCCGCCTGCCTCGCCGACCGGGTCGACACATCCGAGCACGACGTCATCCACTCTGGCCGTGTCGAGGCCATTGCGGTCGCGAACCGCTTCCAGTGCCGTTGCGGCCAGACGCACGGACGGCACCTCGTGAAGCGCGCCGTCCTTCTTGCCGCGTCCCCGCGGGGTTCTGACGTGATCGAAGATATAGGCTTCAGCCATCTGGTCCTCCTTCGGACGGTGGTGTCTAGTCGGCACCCGGCAGCGGGTGTCCGGGCATCAGGTCATAGGGGTGCTTCCAGCCGGGCAGGGCCTTGATCCGCTCCAGCCAGGCAGCGACATTCGGATAGGGGGCAAAGTCCGTTCCGATCTCGTCACGGACGAACAGGTAGCCGCACAGGGAAAAGTCGGCGGTCGTTGGTTTGTCGCCAATGGCAAAGACGTTCGCCTCGAAGTGCTTCTCCAGGATAGCAAGCGCACTCTTGAACCGTCCCTCAAGCCACTGTGTGACGTCGGTTTCACCGGTTTTCGCATAGAGGCGCAGAAACCGCAGCGGCCCGGCGACACCGGAAATTTTCTGGTTGTCAAAGATGGTCCAGCGCAGGATCTCGCGGCGTTCGTCGTTGTCCGCCCCGCCATACCTGCCGAACTGTTCAACCAGATAGTCGAGAATGGTCCCGGACTGGGTCAGGGTCCTGTCGCCGTGCACCAGAACCGGCACTTCGCCCATCTCGTTCAACGTGCTGCGGAAGTCTTCGGAACGGGTTTCGCCATTGAAGAAGTCCACCCATTTCGGCTCCCAGTCGGCACCGCACAGCTCAAGCATGAGTGCCACCTTGTACGAATGCCCCGACTGGGCCATGCAATAAAGAACGTAGTCGGCCATACCTGTTTCGTCTCCCTGGCTGGTTGCGTAGGCCGTGAACCTACACCGGCCATTGCGGATTCGCGCGCCTTAATCTTCTGCCGGCGAACCCGGATCAGAACGCTTCCGCGTCCAGCGACATCAGTGTCTTTGACCCGGAGGATATGCGCGCAAGGTGTGCAGCAGTCTCGGGCATGGTGCGTTCCATGAAAAACGTGCCGAAAGCAAGCTTCGTTGCCAGCCACTCGGCTTTCTCGCCGGCATCACCGCTGAGCTGCTCCTGGATGGTCTTGGCCATTTTGGTCCACATGTATCCGAGCGCGACGAGCCCGAAGAGATGCATGTAGTCGACCGATCCCGCCCCGGCATTGTCCGGGTTTTTCATGGCATTGTTCATGAACCACATGGTTGCCCCTTGAAGGTCGTCCATGCCCTTTTTCAAGGGGCCGGTAAAGGCGGCCAGATCATCGTTGTCCTTGTTTTCCTTCAGGAAGGTGTTGACTTCATTGAAGAAACTCATGACCGCGCGGCCGCCGTTGGCCGGCAGTTTGCGGCCGACGAGATCCAGGGCCTGGATGCCGTTCGCGCCTTCGTAAATCATGGCGATGCGGGCATCGCGGACGAACTGTTCCATGCCCCATTCGGCGATGTAGCCATGCCCGCCATACATCTGTTGCGCATCGACGGTGTTGGCAAATCCGGTATCCGTCAGAACGCCTTTCAGAACGGGTGTCATCAGCCCCATCATGTCGTCGGAATATTGCCGGTCCTTTTCGTCGCCCGAGCGATGCGATACGTCGCCGTGAAGCGCGGTCCAGATGATCAGGGCCCGCGCCGCTTCGTTGAAGGCACGGATGGACATCAGCGTCCGGCGGACATCGGGGTGCACGATGATCGGGTCCGCCGCCTTGTCCGGGTTCTTCGGACCGGTCAGGGAGCGGCCCTGAAGCCGGTCCCTGGCATAGGTGACCGCGTTCTGATAGGCCACCTCAGACTGGGACAGGCCCTGTACGGCAACGCCGAGGCGCGCTTCGTTCATCATGACGAACATCGCCTTGAGACCCTTGTTCTCTTCGCCGACGAGCCAGCCTGTCGCATCGTCATAGTTCATCACGCAGGTAGCGTTGCCGTGAATGCCCATCTTGTGTTCGATGGAACCGCAGGAAACGCCGTTGTTGTCTCCGACAGACCCGTCGTCGCCGACAGTGTTTTTCGGCACCACGAACAGCGAAATGCCTTTGACGCCCTCGGGGGCCCCTTCGATCCGCGCAAGCACGAGGTGGATGATGTTCTCCGACATGTCGTGCTCGCCGGCCGAGATGAAGATCTTCGTGCCGGAAATCTTGTAGGAACCGTCCGCCTGGGCAACGGCCTTCGTGCGGATCAGTCCGAGATCCGTTCCGCAATGCGGTTCGGTCAGGTTCATGGTCCCGGTCCAGGTGCCGGCAATCATGTTGGGAAGATAGGTTTCTTTCTGGGCGTCCGTTCCATGAATGGTCAGCGCGGCTACCGCGCCCGCCGTCAGGCCCGGATACATGGAAAAGGCCATGTTCGCCGAAGAGGCATATTCATTGAAGATCGTTGCGAGCGTGTGCGGCAGGCCCTGGCCGCCATGATCGGGGTCGGCGGACAAGGTGCCCCAGCCGTTTTCGCAGAACGCCTGGTAGGCTTCTGCAAACCCTTTCGGCGTCGTCACGGACCCGTCTTCGTTCCGGGTGCAGCCTTCCTGGTCGCCGGACTGGTTCAGCGGCTGCAGCACTTCCTCGGCGAACTTGCCGCCTTCCCGCAGGATCGCCTCGACAAGATCAAGCGGCGCATCTGAAAAGCCCGGAAGATTGGAATAGCGGTCGTAGCCGAAAACATCTTTCAGCAGGAAAAGCGTGTCGTCGACGGGCGCGGTATAGCTTGGCATGCACATCCTCCCAGATCTGCCGGATCGGTTATTGGTTTACGTTTCCGTAAACGTCATCTAGCGTTTATATACGCGTGTTGTTTTCGTGCGGCAAGTGGTGTCCCAACGGAAGGGATTGCAAAAAAATGTGCCCAAAACAGGCAAATTGGAAGCGTTTTCGCGCAAGCTCGGTTCAGTTTCATGTTCTGATGACAAATTTTTGAGGATTTTCAATCCCGCGCCGATGCAGGCTTTTTTCGCAAAAACACGTGAAGAGCAGGCCGGAAACAAAAAAACACCGGCCACGTGGCCGGTGTTCTGGTCCTCGCCAAGTCGAGAAAAGGGTCAGGCTTCCTCGGCTTCCTTGTGCTTGAGCATGCCGGACACGATTTCAACGGTGCGCGACAATTCCTCGATCGCCTGTTCGATGTCTTTCCGCTGGTCTTCAAGGACGGCAATCTGTTCGTTGAACTTCGACAGCGCGACCCGCAACTGGGTGACCTGGCCGTCGCGCAGGTCGTAAAGGTCGAGCATGTCACGGATTTCGGTCAGCGAAAATCCGACGCGCTTGCCCATGAGAACCAGCTTCAGACGGGCGCGGTCGCGGCGGTTGTAGACACGGTTCAGGCCATCACGCTTTGGGTTCAAAAGCCCCTTGTCTTCGTAAAACCGCAGTGTTCTCAGCGTGCAGCCGAATTCCTTGGCAAGGTCGCCGATCGTGAACTGGGTTTTCTTGGTGCTGTCGTCCGAGGCGGACACGACATCGACAAGATCGTCTTCGTTTAGAATGGAAAGCGCTTCGCTCATGTTGGTCTCTGCTCGATTCTCTGCCGTTTTCCGGCAATGCTGGTCTTTGTTGCTGTTTGGACCTGCGCGCACGGGCACACGGTTACTGTCTTGCAATTACTGCGAAAACAGGTCTGCACGCCGGTAATTGGCGTCTGTTTAGCTTACGTGCGCGTAAAGGTCCAGAGGGATACGCGAAAGGTTAAGAAAAATTAAGAAATGTCAGGCCGTTCGTGGCGTTGGCGGACATATAAACAGGTCATTTTTGGCAAAAAAGCTCGATTTTCGCATTTAGCAACGATGGTTAACTACCTGTTTACCCTAAGTCGACAAAGTTCGTTGAAACGCTGCCACCGGTCCGCTTTCTGACGGAAACAGGTGGTAGTCCGCTCAAACCGCGGTCACCGTGACCGTCAGTCCAGGGTTGAGAGATGCCGGCTTGGAATAAACACGAGGCAGGGCGCCGCGGCCGTGATGCGTATGAAAGCGACGACTACTACGCAACATCGCGCAGGGAGCCAGCGCAGGATCGTATCGAACGGTTGACGCGGACGGCGACGGCTCTCGGAGGAGGGTATCCCTCTCACGGCAGGGACGACGATCTGAACGCCGTCGCGGACGAGCTCGACCGCATGCTGTCCGAACGCGGCGGTGGTGGTTCGGGCCGGCCCCAGCGCGCCGCTCGGCCCCAGCGCGCCGTTCCTTCCAGAAGTCCGTCGGCGCATGCATCCGGCATGGAAGATGTCCTGGGTGCACTCGATCGTCTGGACGAGCAGGTGCAAGGGCTGGCGAACGCATCGACGGACCGGGACTACGGGGAAATGCCGCCGTCTCGGTCCTATCCCCAGGCCGGGCGCTACGCCATGGATGCCCTGGAAAACCACGACTATCACAACAGTCTGACGGGGCATCGGGCGGAGGAGTATTCCGCCGACTATGACGAAGATGCATTCACATCGCGCTCTGCGCGAAGCCACGTTCCCTACGCGCAGAACGACGCGTCGCTTCACATTTACAAGGATCTTGGCCGGCGCATCGATGCGCTTCGGGCGCCGCAGGAACAGGCATTCAATCAGGTACGGGAAGAACTTGGCTCGCTCCGTGATGCGCTTGGCGGCATTTCAAGGGGCACCAGCGAGACCGTCGGCCGACAGAATGCCGAGCTGCGCCGCCTCGCCGACATGGTCGAGCGCCTGCGCGCGGACAAACGCGGGGAGCAGTTCGCGGTCGAAATCCGCAAGGAAGTCGCGGATCTGAAATCCATGGTTGGCCGCACCAACGTGGAAGGTGCGCTGGAGACGCTTGAGCATGGCTACGCGCACATCCTGCAGCGCCTTGACGAACTGTCCCGGGCATCGATGGATCCGCGCGTTTTGCGGGGCGTGACCGTACGGCTGAATGAAATCGAAGAAGCCTTTTCCACGCTGCCGCAGTCAGAACACATGATGGTCCTGGAAGACAGGGTCGCCAACATCGCCGAGCGCGTCGAAGAGCTTCTTCGGCGGGAGCCGCAGGTCGAGTTGGAGCCCTTGCGCGCGGAACTGCGCGAGGTCCGTGGCTATGTTGAGCAAATCGACATCAAGGGGCTCGTCGAAGGCATCGACGACCGGATGAAATTCGTTTCAGGCCGGCTGGATGATCTCGAAGTGCTTGCGCGTGAGCAGCGCGGGCTCGACACGCGCTTGTCCGCGATGGAAGAGCGCATGCCTCAGCCCGAAACGATTGCGCGGCTGCAGGGGCGTCTTGAAGACATTGCCGGCATGATGGCGGACGACAAGTCGGCAGCGGCCGATTACGAGCATCTCGCGCAGGTCGACCAGCGTCTTGATGAGATCGTCGAGCGGCTGGAGAGGATGGAGCAGTCCGCGCCGCTGCCTTCCGCCGACGGCGGCGCTTTCAAGGCGCTTGAGACCCGCCTGGAAAAGATCGCCGGAAAGATCGACAAGATCGAGAAAAAGGCCTCAAAGCCTGCCCCGGCCCTGGATGCGGAAGCGCTTCGGGCAATGGCCGGTCCGGACACGGAATTTCTCGCGCAATTGCAGGAACGGCTGAGCGATCTGTCTGCGCGTCTCGACGAGCCGAAGGACACGGTCACCTCGTCCGACCTCGACAAATTGCGTGAAGAGATCGGTTCGATGCGCGAAAGCGTATCCGTGCCCTCGTCCACCGAGTCCCTTGAGGCAAGAATCGCGGATCTCGCGCAGCTCGTCTCGAAAAGCGCCGACGTGACGGACGACGACCGTTTTGAACTGCTCGGCGAAAAGGTCGCGGCGCTTGCCGCCCAAATCGAGACCAGTTCTTCCGAAGCGCCGGGTCTTGATCAGGTTGCTCCCGTGCTTGAACGCATCGAACGCGGCCTGGAACAGACCCGTTCGGACGTGACGGACATTGCCAGAAAGGCGGCTTTCGACGCCGTTGCAAACGCGCCCCAGCCGCAGGCGGCCCAATACGACGAGGCGATTTCGGCGCTCCAGGGTGACCTGAAACGCCTGATCGACGCCGCCGAGGGCGGTGAAAAGCGGACACGGCATACCTTTGAGAGCGTCAAGTCGGTGCTGGGATCATTGACCGAGCGGCTCGACAATCTGGAACGCTCGGAGCCGGCCGCACCCGTTGCACCGGTTCCTTCCGACACCCCGGTCATGCCGGGGATCACACGTCCGGTATCTCCGGTCACGGGCGAGGAGCATCCGTTCCCGTTCACGCAGGCGGCGCGGATCAAGAACGAGCCTTCCGGGGGCGAAAGCGGCCCGGACGCCCCGATCGCTTCCCAGCCGGAAGACCAGGCAAGGGACCGCAAAGCCGACTTCATCGCCGCCGCGCGCAGGGCAGCGCAGGCTGCATCCGCCGAAGCCGCGAAACTTGAAAAGACAAAGTCCGCAGGTGCTGGTGCCGAGGCGGCGGACGAAGGACGCGGCAAGGCGCGTGTCGGCTGGCTGCGTAACGTCCTCAAGCGCGACAATGCGCCGAAGACGGAGGGCGACGTTGCCGAGGCGGCGGATGAACTGGAACTCAGCAAGGACGATTTCGCGAGCGAGCAGTTCGAGGCCGACCAGGCACCGGTCCTGCCGGGTGATCGTCCGGCACCGGAAATCAAGGAACGTGGCGGCAGCCGCCGCAAGGTCATTCTGCTTGCGGCGGTCGCGGTGGTGCTCGCGCTCGGAACGCTGACGGCCTATCGCTTTGTGGCCGGGTCGCCCGAACAGGACAACGTCGCTTCCGCGGAGCAGGAAACCACGGTCCTTGCCGAGGCCGAAACGGTCGCGGCGGCGCCTGCGGAACCAACCGCGACGGAGGCCGATACTGCGGCCGCCTTGCCGGAAGACGCCCAGTCTCCACCGGCCTCTGCCGAACCGGCTGATGCCGGCGTGCGCGCAAGTGCCCCCGCTGTCGAGGCCGCCGATCCTCCCGTCGTTGCCGAGGTCGCCCCGGCGCAAGCGACGGAACCCGTGCGCCAGGGCGAGCCGCTGGTGGCAGCCGGAAGCATGCAGGCAACGTCGGCGACGGCGCAGGATGTTCCGGAGGCCGAAGCCGCCTTCGCACCGCCCGCGGGCGTCACGAGCAGTTTTAGCGACACCCCGGCCGCCGAGCCGGGAACGCTCGCGCCAACAGCCGAAACGCAAGCCCCGGCTTCGTCTTCCCTGCTCGCCAACCTCCCGCCGGAAGGCGTCGGCCCGATGGCGCTGCGCAGTGCCGCAGCGAGCGGAAATCCCGCTGCCGAGTTCCTTGTCGGCGTCAAGTTCACGGAAGGCGAAGGCGTTCCGGCCGACCTGGAAAAAGCCGCCGTCTGGTATCAGAAAGCGGCCAACAAGGGACTGCCGCCTGCGCAGTACCGGCTCGCCAGCCTTTATGAAAAGGGGCGCGGCGTGGAAAAGGACATGGCCAAGGCCAGAGCCTGGTATTCCCAGGCAGCGCAAGCTGGAAATGCCAAGGCAATGCACAACCTTGCCGTTCTTTACGCGGAAGGCGGCGGTGAAGAGCCGGATTATGCCAAGGCTGCGATGTGGTTTGAATCAGCTGCAAACTACGGCGTTAAGGACAGCCTGTTCAACCTCGGTATTCTCTATGCCGGCGGCATCGGCGTCGATAAGGATCTGGTTGCAAGCTACAAGTGGTTCGCGATCGCCGCCGACAAGGGAGATCCGGAAGCTGCCAAGCGCCGCGACGATGTCGCCAACATGATGGATCAGCAGACGCTGGCAAATGCGCGCCTTGCCGTTGAGAGCTTCAAGCTCAAGGACGCCGATCCGGCGGCAAACAAGGTGACACTCGAACCGTCCTGGGCACAGCAGTCCTCTTTGCCGGCGGCGAACGTGTCCGCACCGGCGCCGACCGGCGATCTCGACATGATCCGCGAGGCACAGGACAAGCTGAACTATCTCGGCTTCGACACCGGCACACCGGACGGGCAGATGGGCCCGCGCACGCGCAGTGCCATCCGCGCCTTCCAGCGCAGCATCGGCCTGCCTGAAACCGGCGAAGTCGACGCGAAGCTGATCGACGAGCTCAAAAGTCAGGCAATCTGACGATTTTCGGGATTTCCGAACCAAAGTGAGATGCTGGTTGGTTGACACATCGACCGGCACGGGTTTTTAACCACTCTAGGGTACGGACTCATAAATGAAGCCGATTTGGCGGCAGAAATGGCAAAATCTCGGGAGGAAGCGTGTGCAGAGCGGGCTTTTGCCCGGTCAAGCACGGTGACGCTGCGAGGTACAGCCATTTCGCCGTCCTTCGGATTTGGCCGTTTTGGCCATCTGCCACGTCGCGAAAGGCTTGAAAATGAACCACATTTCCTGCGCTTTCGCTTCTCGCAGCTGGTCAAAACGATCCAAACCAAATTGACTTCATTTATGAGTCCGTACCCTAGTTTGATGTCCCTGAAACGCGTTTCCCCTCGCAGCGCTTGCCGGGCCGTGTTTCGGACAGGGACGACCGATGTCGTGACAACACACATGGATGCCTCATGCGTTCAAATCGCCTTCCAGTTCTGCTTTTTTTGCTCGTTGCCGGAGTTTCGGCGGCCTATTGGTGGATAAGCCGCCCGCCGCAGGTCGAGGTTGTCCAGCCGCACCGGGGCAGCGCCGCCGAAGTTGTTTATGCGACCGCGGTGGTGGAGCCCGTCCGTTGGGCCAAGGTCACAAGCATCATTCGCGAACGGATCATTTCGCTCTGCGGCTGCGAAGGGTCCAGGGTGCGCCAGGGCGATCAGCTTGCCGAACTGGACAGCGGTGATGCCCGTGCAACGCTCGCGGAGCTGGAAGCCCGGCGCGAACTCGCCCAATCGGACCGGGAGCGTGCGCTGCAACTGCTGGACCGGCGCGTCGTGAGTCAGCAGGTCTATGACAAGGCACAAAACGAGGTGATCCGCATCAACGCCATGATCGCGGCGCAGAAGGAACGGCTCAGGGACTACCTGATTACCGCGCCTATGGACGGCGTCGTCCTGCGTCAGGACGGGTCTGCAGCGAGGTTGCGGAACCGGGCGAAATTCTTTTCTGGATCGGCCAGCCGCTGCCCTTGCAACTGGTCGCGGAAGTCAACGAAGAGGACATTCCGAAAGTCCGCAAGGACCACAAGGCGCTTATCCGGTCGGATGCGTTTCCGGGTGAGATGCTTACGGCAACCGTCGCAAGCATCACGCCCAAAGGCGATCCCGTTCTCAAGAATTACCGTGTTTATCTGGAACTTCCCCGCGACACGCCGCTGCGGATCGGCATGACCACGGAAATCAATATCGTCACCACAGAAAAGGAGGACGCCCTGCTGCTTCCGCTTGCGGCATTCGACGGCTCTGTCCTGCAGATCCTGGGTGACGATGACCGGCTGTCGCTGGTGCGCGTGAAGACAGGCATTCGCGGCACGAGAACGGTCGAGGTGCTGGACGGTGTCGATGCGCAAGACCGGGTTGTTTTCCCGTTCCGGGAGGATCTTTCAGAGGGCGACCGGATCAGCCCGGAAGACGTGGGAGCCAGGTAGTGCTGCTTCTCCGGATCGCATCGACGCACGTGCGCAACCGCCTGCGGCAAACCATCGTTTCCACCCTGGGCGTTGCGCTCGGTGTCGGCTTTTCGGTTGCAATGGCCAGTCTCATGGAAGGCTCGCAACGCGACTTCATGACGACCCTGATCGAGGCCATTCCGCATGTCGAGATACAGGACGAGAAACGCAGTCCTGCGGAACAGCCCGCGACCGTCATTTACGACGCGGTGGCCTTCCACGGGCTCCGCCCCCTGGAGGATTTGCGCGGCATCCGCAATCCGACCGAGGCGATCGCCTCGCTGCGCGAGTGGATCGACGGTGACTTCGCCCAACGCCTCAGCGGACAGTCCGTGCTTCGCTACAGCGGGCAGGATCTCGGCATCACGCTGGTCGGCGTGGTCCCGAAGCGCGAATTGAGGGTTTCCAAGATCGCGGAAGACATGCGCACCGGCAGCTTCGAAGCCCTCGATTCGACGGCGAACGGCCTGGTGATCGGCCGCAAGGCCGCCAAGCGCCTTGGCGCGGAACTCGGTGATACCGTGACGCTGACCTCGGCAAACGGGATCGCGAAGCGCTTCAAGATTGTCGGTCTGTTCCACACGGGCATCACCACGAGCGACGAAGGTCTGGCCTATGCGCCGCTCAAGGCGGTGCAGATCCTTCTGGAAAAACCGGACATCATCAACAGCATTTCGATCAAGCTTGCCGACATCAACGACGCGACGGGGATTGCAGCGCGTGCCGAGCGTCAGCTGGGATACAAGGCGGTTTCCTGGGAAGAGGCCAATGAGGGCCTCATGGAAGCCTTCGTGGTGCGCAATGCGATCATGTACACGGTTGTCGGCGCGATCCTCGTGGTTGCCGGCTTTGGTATTTTCAATATCGTCTCCACGATCGTGCACGAAAAGGCCCGGGACATTGCGATCCTGAAGTCGCTCGGCTTTCCCGAGAGCGACATTCAGCAGATCTTCGTACTCGAAGGACTGGTGATCGGCATTCTCGGGGCATTGGCCGGGTGTGTGCTTGGTTTCGGGCTGTCCAGCTATCTCGCCACGGTCAAGTTCGAGGTCACGACGGATATCGAGATGACCCGTCTGCCGATCCATTTTTCCTATGTGCACTATGTCCTTGCCTGCCTGCTCGCCCTGTTCTCTTCCGCAATTGCCGGTCTCATTCCGGCGAGAAAGGCCGCAAAACTCAATCCCGTCGACATTATCCGGGGGGCGACATGACAGCTGCCCGGCCCCAGGTGGAACAGGATGCGCAGCCTCTTCTCCAGACACGCAAGCTCACCCGCATCCTTCCGGCGGTCGTTCCGGTCACGCTGGTTCAGGATGTCGATTTCAGTGTCGGGACATCAGAGTTTGTCGCCATCACCGGCCCTTCTGGCTCCGGAAAGTCGTCGCTGCTCTACCTGTTGGGCCTGCTCGACAGGCCGACATCCGGCGAAGTTCTGATCGAAGGCGTTGGCACGGCGGACCTGTCCCCGGGTGAAATGGCATTCCTGCGCCTTGAGAAGATCGGTTTCGTCTTTCAGTTCCATTTTCTCCTGCCAGAATTCACTGCCCTGGAAAACATCATGATCCCCATGCAGAAACTTGGGCGGCGTTCCCCTGGCGAGCAGCTTGAACATGCGACTGGCCTGCTCGTGGATCTCGGTCTGGAGGATTTTCTTCATCGCCGCCCGGCGCAGCTTTCCGGTGGTCAGCGTCAACGGGTCGCCGTCGCCCGTGCCCTTGCAAATTCGCCGGACCTGATTCTGGCCGATGAGCCGACCGGCAGCCTCGATACCGCTGCAACCGAACAAGTCTTCGAGAGCCTTCAGGCCATCGTGGAAACGCAGAAGACGACCGTGGTCGCCGTCACGCACGACATGGACCTCGCCGCGCGCATGCAGCGACGGGTTCATCTGGTGGACGGCCGGATCGACTATGACCGGGCCCAGCCCTGACGCGTGCGCCAACTCTTGCCGGACGGGTTGCCAAGGCTCCTCTCTCATGTCATAACCGCGCCATCATCAAGAGAAGGGCTGGCGCCCTCGCCAACCTGCCGAACCGGGCAAGGTGGTTTCCGCAACAGGGATGCGGTCGTCTGGAACCTCAAAGAGGCCAGTCGGCAACGAAGCGGTTTGATTGCATGCGCCAGTCCTCCTCGGGAAACCGATGGAGGATTTTTTGTACCAGGAGCCTATCGCGGGACGCGCGGCAGTACTCATTGAAGACCATCAGGCGGCGCATGCCTCGCGTGCCGATCTGGCTGTCTGGCAACAGGCGGCCGAGAACTGCGTGATGATGCGCATCAGGAGCCTGCGCGTTCTGGGCGGCCTGCCGCGGCACAAGGCTCCACTTTCGCAGGAACAACGCGTCCAACGCCTGAAAGATCTGCTCAGGCTCTGGGCAAACGGCTGCACGTGCGCCGTCGACGAGGATCTTTTCGCCGATATCCTGAACCGCCGGAAGTGAGGTGCGGGGGACGGCGCTTTACTTCGGCACCGGTACCGGGCGTCCGTCGTCATCCACGCAGACGAAGGTGAACTGGGCTTCCGTCACTTTCTCGCGGACACCGAAGCGGTGACGCAGGGCCCAGGCCTCCAGCTTGATCTCCATCGACGTGTTGCCGACCCGGACGATGTCCGTATAGACGCACAGGACATCGCCGACATGGACCGGCCTGATGAATTTCATGCCGTCGACGGCAATGGTGACCACCCGGGCCGACGCGCGCTGACCGGCGGCAATACCGCCCGCCAGGTCCATTTGTGACAGAACCCAGCCGCCGAAAATGTCACCGGCCGCATTGGTGTCTGCCGGCATGGCCATGGTTCGCAGCGTCAGCTCACCGCTGGGTTTTTCGTTGTCGTCGCTCACGCCGCGCCCCTCCGTTCAACATCGGCAAAAGACTAACGGCAGCAGGGCAGATCACAAGGGTTTCCTGTCAAATCATCAGCATCAGGATTGCCATGATCCACAGGGGAAGCGGAGCGGCGATCCAAATCAGCAGGATCGGCAGACCGCGCGGCATCAGTTTTGACAAGGTCATTCTGTTATCCTTCCAATGCGGTGAGTTTGAAGTGCGTTCGAAGCTCGTTGCAAGACAAGTCGAACTTCAGAATCAGGTAACTAGCCGAAGACCGGCATTTCGAACACGGTCAGGGCGCCGAGCGCGACGATGCCCGTAAGGAAGGCGAGTTTTGCGCTCCCGATCAGGGTGCGCCCGGCGGTGTCGAGTTTCGGCACGGGCATTTGCCTGGAATCCAGATACATGGACAAAAGCATGAGCGAGAAAATCGCGAACCAGGCGACGACCAGAACCTCGGCTACAAGAACAATCGCTACCAGCATGATCCACTCCAATCCGATTGTTGCGAGGTGAGTTCCGGCGGTGGCACGGACCCGGCATGGCCGAACGTGGCCAGCCAGAGGCTTTGCGCGATGCGCTCCGCGACCGCTATGATTTCATCGGCCAGTTCTGGCACGAACAGTTCGCGCACGACCGGGCGGAAGACGGACAGCCAGTCGCCATAATCGGACCTGACCACCTCCTTCAGCTTCAGATGCGCCGGGACGGGTTTGCCCTTGTAGGCACCGTTCTTCAGGAGAACGGATTGCCAGAAGGCCTCCATCTTCGGCAAATGCTCTTCCCACTTGCCGTCAAGCCGGCGGTTGAAGATGAGACCGAGCCGGGGATGTTCGCGGATGCAGCCGTAAAAGGTGTGCACCATCACCTGGATGGCCTCTTCGTCCACGGCTTCGTAACGGCGCAGACGGTCGCCTGTTCTGGCGTCCCGGCGCAGCTTCAACCTGTATCTCTCAGCATGGGATCCCTGCGCGTCCATCGCTCTCTCCATAACATTCATTTAAGATGCATCTTTTAAATGCCATAAGCAGGCGCTAAAATCAACATCTCAGATGAATGTTTTATGAGACCCTGCCATGCGCCTCAGTCAAGCCAGCGATTTTGCCTTGAGAATCCTGATGGCCACAGGCCAGACGGACAGCCCCCAGACCGTCGACGGTCTGAGCACGAAGCTTGGCCTGGCCAAGTCGCATGTCATGAAGATCGTCGCCCAACTGGCGCGGGCCGGCTACCTGGAAACCACCCGTGGCCGCGGCGGCGGGATCCGTCTCGGCCGTTCACCGGACGCCATCCGGCTGGGCGAGGTCGTCCGGCTGATCGAACCGGACCTGGGTGTTGTTGCCTGTCTCAAGCCTGAAACCGCCGTCTGTGCTTTCCTGCCAAGCTGTGCACTGAAAGGCGCCATGGCGCAGGCGGCCGAGGCCTTTCTCGACAGCTTGAACACACAAACTCTTGAAACGATCCTGGCAGGGACACAGCGGGCGGTCACACCCGAATAAGTTCCAGTCGGCGTGTCTTCTTTACACGCGGTGACCAGCGACAGCGCTGTCCCTTGCCACCACGCATTGTTACAGCGTCGAGGCCTGTTCCAGGAAGTCCATGTCTTCCAGGCAATAGTAGCCGGAGATCCGGCTGATCGTGCCCGAACGTTTCCAGTCATTGAGCACCCGGCTGACATTTTCGCGCGCCGCGCCGGCCATGTTGGCAATGTCCGCCTGACTGAGCTTATAGTGAATGAGCGTCCGGCCGTCGTCCAGCTTCTTGCCGAAGGTTTCGGACAATTGCAGCAGGGTCTGGGCGACCCGGCCGGGCAATGGCAAAAAGGACCTGGCTGCAAGAACGTCATTGGCATGGCGCAGGCGCTTGCCGACAATCGACAGCATGTGCCGGTAAACAGCTGGATGTTCGTCGGAAAAGCGCTGAAAAGCCGCCTTGTCGATAAAGGCCAGGTTCGCTTCCTTGAGCGCGCTGACCGTGGCCGAACGCGGACGCCCGTCGAGAAGCGCCAGTTCGCCGACCAGATCGCCCGGCCCCAGAACCGCCAGAAGCTGTTCATCGCCTTCCACGGACAGGAGAGACACTTTCAAAGAGCCTTCCAGGACAGCGTAGCAGCCGTTTCCGGGATCTCCATTCTCGAAAAGTATCGTACCAGCTGCCAGTTTCATCGGCCTGGCGAGACGGGACAGCCCGACGGCAAGCTCCGGCTCCAGCCCTTCCAGGGAGAAGCTGTTCTTCAAAAAGTCTTTTATTTCTGCCACACCTACCCCCTGCCAAGGATCTTCACGACACAAAAATTTTAAGGCCCAAGCGCAATCCTGTGATTTCCATCACGTGCGTTCAAGAAAAAAATACCTATATCAGAGTCACGGAAGAGGGGCCGCCCCTCCCCCCTTCCTGACCTCCACGAAAAACGGCTCTGTTCCCCGCAGAGCCGTTTTTTCGTTCAAACGGTAAAAAAACCGCAGGAAGACGGGCGTTTCTCAACGCAAAAAGATGTTCTTGCGATCGAGGGTCTGAAAAAAACGATCGCTCTTCAACACGTCGTACTGACACTCGCGCACTGCAATTTTTTTCCGTGGCTCCTCGCGCATCAGCCGGTCATCCGACTTTCCGGGAATCGCGGCAACGAAACTCCGGTCGCTCATGCCATCGAAGTGATTGAGCAAAAGGGCCTGCAGTTCCTCGGTATCGGCGGTCGGCGGCAACGGTTCGGAACTGGGCAGGACCTGCAGCCCGTAAGTCTTGGCAAGGCGCGCCAGTCGCAGTGTCTTCAGGCCCGGCTGCAACGGCGAAATGACCAACGGCGACTTGTCGAAATCGGACCGTTCCACAGCCTTGAAGACAATTCGTGCGAGAGATGTCCGTGTCAGGAGGCCTTCGCGCACGGCCACGAAGTCGGGCGGTCTCTGCATCAGGACGCTGTAGCGCGCCAGTTGGGCGACGGCTTCATCCATCAGGAGTTCGTCCGGCAGAAGCCGGAAGAACGCGCGCCTGTTCAGTTTCTCGCGCGTGAACATCCGCCCGCCATAGATCTCCTGCATGCGCGAGCTGACCGGCATGACCCTGTCACCGCTGAAGGCAAGGGTGATCCCGAACAGGGTTTGCTGCCCGACCTTTTCGGCGACTTCCTGCAAGGGGCGGAACTCACGTGGCCAGAGTTCGGTGGCAACAAGGGCGCCGAGCGCGCTCAACCGCCCGTTTTCAGCAAGATCACGCAACGCGCGATCAACGCCGAAAGCGAGACCGTAATCCAGTGCACCGAGTGTAATTCGCTTCATCTAGTCAGACAGGCAGGTGAATCGGAGTTCTGTCCCCTTCCCTGCGGCATTCGTGCAGGCAATGCAAGCCTCAACTCCGGCAGAAAGGCCCGATTTCTTCCGGTCACCGGAGCGAAAGAGGCTCGAAGACCGGTCCTTTCAGTCCTTCGACCCTGTAGACAAGCAGCTTCTCCAGCGGCACGCCTTTCACCTTGCGTTCAAGCTCGGCAACTTCCTCGACCGTCTCGAACGCACGCTCCAGGTCCCCGTGCCTGTTGCGGCGCTTTTCGGTGATGTAGAGACCCGGTTGCCGAAACAGCATCTCGTCCGGATCCGGCCTCATGATGTAGCGGATCCGCTCCGTTGTCTGGAAGACGGGCAGCCGGTCCTTCATCAGGAAATCGGCCTGCCCGTTGAGGCCGTAGCTGGTGGTCAGCACAAAGGCCGCCTGTTCCGCGTCTGCGAGCTCCGCCAATGCTGCGCCGATCTCCTGCCAGCCGCGCAGCTGGAAGGTCGGGTCCTTGCGCGCAAGCTGCCCGGTGAGCGGATGAACGGCATGAAACTGGACCAGAACGGCAACCAGTATTCCGGCGGCAACGCCCGTTATCGCCATTTTGCGCCAAATTGCCTGATCGCCCTTGAGGGACGCGACAAAGACCCCCGCCATGATGGCGCATGCGGGAAAGAGCGGGGCCGGCCAGTTCGCCTGAACGCGGGAATGGAGCGCGTGATAGACAAGGTAGAAGAGGAACGGCAGCGTGGTTAAAAGAACGAGGGACGCGGCGCTGTCTCGTGCACGAAACGCTTTGAAGAGGATCGCGGCCCCGCCGGCGGCCAGAAGCGCGATCAGCGGGTTAAGCAGCCCGACAAATGCGCCCAGAAACTCAAAGATGTATTTCGCGGTGAACCCGCCGCTGCCGGCGCGGCCGAACTGCTTGTAGAAGCTCACCCAGTCATGCATGTGGTTCCAGTAGAGCACGGGCGAGAAACACAGAAGCGCAAGCGCGCCGCCCACCCAGAGCTGCCAGGAGCTCCACCAGCGCCGGGCATCGGGGACCCACGCGAGCCACAGAACAATCCCCGCGCCCAGAAACAGCAGCGAATACTTCGACAGGAGACCAAGACCGGCCATCAGTCCGACCACGAGCCACCAGTTCGGGTTCCTTGACACGGTCAGTTCGGCCATTGCCCAGAATGTCAGCCCCCAGAAGACGACGGACGGGGCGTCCGGTGTCGCCAGAATGCCGCCGATCCCGATCATCAGGCTGGTATTGAGAAAAAGAACGGCCCAACCGGCCGTCCGGGCATCAAAAAGGATCGTTGCGGTTCGCCAAAGCGCAAGCGAGCCGATCACTCCGGAGAGGACAACAAGCGCACGCAGCCCGAAAACGGTGTCGCCGAAGACGGCCTGTCCGGCCGTGATCCACCATCCGATCATCGGCGGGTGATCGTAATAGCTCAGGGCCGGATAAAGACCCCAGATCCGATAGTAGGCTTCGTCCTCGACAATATAGGCGTTGGCCGCCGCGAAGAGTTTCAGCGCCGTCAGAAGACCGACAATGACAACGAGCCCGGGTGGCCGAAGCCAGAATGGCAGATCTGAAGTCTGTGCCACGAATGTCTCAGTCCGCTCCTCAGGAACGACGCCATGTCAGTGCCGAGCTGGCGGCGTAGTTCCAAACCGCTCCCATGACCGCGCCGGCAGTCCCCGCGACCCACCAGTAGGCTGGGTCCGCATAGATCAGGTTAGCGACGCCGACATTCGCCAGCACCCCGACCGAACAGACCGCATAGAACGTCACCAGGCCGACCAGTGCCCTGAAACCGCTCAGGCGCCGGTCGCGGTAAGTCAGCTGATTGTTCAGGAAGAAGTTGGATGTCATGGCGACGAAGGACGCAGCCGTCTGCGCAAGATTGAACTCAATCCCACCCAGCAGGAAAAACCGCAAGGCGACCAGATGAACAAACAGCCCGCTGGCGCCGACAAGCCCGAACATCAGGAAGCGGACGGAAACGATATCACCGAAATACTTGGCGAGCAGAAGGCCGAAATAGTCCAGCGTCACCAGCGTATCGAGCTTGCTTTCGCCGTGCCGGCGTTCGCGGAACGTGAACGGGAGTTCCTTGATTTTCAGCGTGCCGTTTGCGCTGGAGACCAGATCAAGCAGGATCTTGAAGCCCTGCGGCGACAGGCGCGGAGCAAGGGCTTCCGCCTTTTCCCTGCGCACCATGAAAAAGCCGCTCATCGGATCGCTCAAGGTGACGTTGAGAAGCTTCTGCGCCAGACCGTTGGCAATATTGGAGCCCCAGGCGCGTATCCTGGAAAGCCCCTCGCCGACCGTTCCGCCCTCGACTTTCCGGCTCGCGACGACGAGATCGGTTCCGTCCGTCTTGATGGCTTCCAGCATTTTCGGCAACAGGGTTTCATCATGCTGCAAATCGGCATCCATGACGGCGACGAAAGGCGCGGACGACGACAGGATGCCTTCGATGCAGGCACCAGACAGACCCCTGCGGCCAATGCGGCGAATGACCCGGACGCGTGGATCGGCAGCGGCCAGCGCGCGCGCAACTTCCGTGGTTCCATCGGGCGAGTTGTCATCGACCACGATGGCTTCCCAGGCGACCCCTGAAAGCGCCTTGTTGAGCAGATCGATCAGCGGCGGAATGTTTTCAGCCTCGTTGAAGCTGGGCAAAACGACGCTTAGCTCGGCAACATTCGCACCGGATGTCTGCCGGGTTTCGTCCCAGCCCTCTTCATCTGAGCCGTGTGCAATGCGAGCTGCGCTGTCCATGTTTCAACCTTGTCGCCCTTTCCAGATCCACCGACGCGATCTCAAGGGCCTTTCCTCATTTTTCAGAATTCGCGCGGAACATAGCCCGGCGGGAGTTAAATACAAGCAAAGACGTTCCGCTTGCCGGCGACTGCCGGACTTTCCACGTCTGTTTACGGAAATCCGCCGCGTTCGAGCGTCTCTTTGACCGGCAAGTGTGATGCAATGATGGCTGAAGGGGAAACTTCGGACATTCTGATCCGCCCTTGCGCAGCGCAGTGTCCCGCCGCATGTGTGCTCCGCCTTGCCCTCACCTGCCGTTTCGTCTAGGACAACCGCAACTTATGTGAGGCTGGCGTCCGCTCTTGTGTCTGATGCCGGCCGGGAACTCGCCGGGATCTGACGACTTCATGGCCAAAAAACCGAACAAACTCAAGGCCCGCTTGCCGCGTGGCTTCGTCGACCGCTCTGCCGACGAGATCCGTGCAACGGATGAAATGATCGGCAAGATCCGCGCGGTCTACGAGCAATACGGCTTCGACCCCGTCGAAACGCCGGCCTTCGAATATACCGACTGCCTCGGAAAATTCCTGCCGGACACCGACCGGCCCAATGCCGGGGTGTTCTCGGTGCAGGACGAGGACGAGCAATGGATGAGCCTGCGCTACGACCTGACCGCGCCCCTTGCCCGTCATGTCTCGGAAAACATCAACGAGATACAGTTGCCCTACCGCACTTACCGCGCCGGCTGGGTGTTCCGGAACGAAAAACCGGGACCGGGCCGGTTCCGGCAATTCATGCAGTTTGATGCCGACACCGTCGGTGGTCCCGGCGTCCAGGCGGATGCGGAAATGTGCATGATGATGGCCGACACGATGGAGGCCCTCGGCATTCCGCGCGGCCAGTATGTCATCCGGGTCAACAACCGGAAGGTCCTCGACGGCGTGCTTGAAAGCATCGGCCTCGGCGGCGAAGAAAATGACGAACGCCGCCTCACCGTCCTGCGCGCGATCGACAAGCTCGACAAGTTCGGCATTGAAGGCGTCCGTCTCCTGCTCGGAGAGGGCCGGAAAGATGACAGCGGCGACTTCACCAAGGGTGCCGGTCTGGACGGCTCCGCCATTAACACCATTGCCGATTTCGTCTCAGGCACCGGTTCGCTGGAAAACGAGGGGATCACGGAACTGAACGCAATGGCCGCCATGTTCAAGACCTGCGGCTATGGCGATGACCGGATCAAGATCGATCCTTCCGTCGTCCGAGGTCTGGAATATTACACCGGGCCGGTCTACGAAGCCGAGCTGCTTTTCGACGTGACCAATGAAAAGGGCGACGTCGTCCAGTTCGGTTCCGTTGGTGGCGGCGGGCGCTATGATGGCCTGGTCAAGCGCTTCACCGGGCGCGACGTTCCCGCGACAGGTTTCTCGATCGGCGTCTCGCGCCTGATGACGGCCCTGAAAAACCTTGGCAAACTCGGTGCGTCCGAGGTGGTTGCGCCGGTGCTGGTCACGGTGATGGATGGCGATGTCGATGCACTCGGGCGCTACCAGAAGATGGTTCAGGACTTGCGCAGCGCCGGTATCCGCGCGGAAATGTACCAGGGCAACTGGAAGAAATTCGGCAACCAGCTGAAATATGCCGACCGCCGCAACTGCCCGATTGCCATCATTCAGGGCTCGGACGAACGCGAGGCAGGTAGCGTTCAGGTCAAGGACCTGATCGAGGGCAAGCGGCTGTCCGAAGAGATCACCGACAACATCACCTGGCGCGAAAGCCGTCCGGCGCAGATCACGATCGGGGAAGCCGATCTGATTGAAACCGTACGCGGCATTCTGGACGGTCAGGCCGACGACCGCAGGCGTCAAAGCGAGGGCTGAAACATGACGGCGGCTCAGACATCCGGGCTGGACCCGGCCAGGATCGACGCGGTTCTGACGCTTTTCAGGGATGCGGGACATGCATTCGTCAACCCGCCCATCTTGCAGCCTGCGGATGTTTTTCTCGACCTGACGGGCGAAGACATCCGGCGACGTCTCTACCTGACCCATGGCAGCGATGGCACGGATCTGTGCCTGCGCCCGGATTTCACGATTCCGGTGTGCCGGCATCATGTCTCTTCCGGCGCGGCAGAGCTTCCGGCGGCCTATTGCTACAACGGACCGGTGTTCCGCCAGCGCCCGGACGGGCTCGGCGAGATACCGCAGCTCGGCGCGGAAAGCCTTGGACGCAAAGATATTGCGGAAGCGGATGCCGATCTGCTCGCGCTCTCGGTCCGCGCGCTGGAGACATTCGGCGTGGCACAGGCAAACATCCGCATCGGTGACGAAACCCTGTTCGCAGCCGTTTTGAGCGAACTGGGCCTGCCGAGCGTCTGGCAGCGGCGGCTGCGCGACCTTTTCGGAGAGACCGACAAGCTCATGGCCGCCATTGACCGCATGGCCGGTGCCAGCAGTGCCGACGATGACAGCCGCGATGTCAGGCTCGGTTTCCTTTCCGCGCTCGAAGGCGCCGACCCGGAGGCCGCCCATGCCGTCGTCGAGGACCTTCTGTCCATCGCCGGGATCTCGGCAGTCGGCGGGCGGACACCCAGCGAAATTGCCGACCGGTTCCTGGAACAGGCGGCGCTGACCAGTGCCGGCCGGGGCCATGAGACGGCGGCGGCATCGCTTCGCGCCTATCTTGCACTGAAGGCAGACGGCGCCGGGTCGGTTTCGTCGCTGCGTGGCTTCAGCTCTGCGCATGGTCTTGATCTGGAAGCCCCGATCGCGGCCTTCGAACAGCGTCTTGCTGCACTGGAAGCCAAGGGGATCGCACCCGCCAGCCTGTCTTTCGCAGCCGAGTTCGGCCGCCGTCTCGACTATTACTCGGGCTTCGTCTTCGAGATTCATGCCGTCTCCGGCGAGACTGCCGGGCCGCTGGTCGGCGGCGGACGCTATGACAGGTTGCTCACGCTTCTGGGGGCCGGTGCAAACGTACCGGCAATCGGGTTCTCCATGTGGCTCGACCGCATCGCCGCGAATATCGGGACTGACTCATGAGCAAGCTCATCATCGCCATTCCGTCCAAGGGCCGCCTCCAGGAAAACACGCACGCCTTCTTCGGACGGGCCGGATTGCAGGTTCTCCAGCCGGGTGGCGCACGGAACTATCGCGGTGCGATCAAGGGACTGCCCAGCGTCGAAATCGCCTTCCTGTCAGCCTCGGAGATCGCGCGGGAGCTTGCCGAGGGCTCGGTCCACTTTGGCGTCACGGGTCTCGATCTGGTTGAGGAAAACATCGCCGACCCGGCCGGTACGGTTCATGTCGTCACTCCGCTCGGCTTCGGCC